>CAYJGR010000021.1:315-19114 GCA_964370005.1 uncultured Oscillospiraceae bacterium | reverse complement strand
CCCACAAGCGGTACCATGCCCCGCAAAAATAAATTGGCCTCATCAAAGCGGAGTAGTTCAGCCAGTGCACGGCGACTGAGAAGGCGGTAATCGGCATGATTATAAACCGTATCCACCCCCATGCTTTTCATAAAGCGATAAAACCCTTGGGCGGTAACCCGCTTAAAGGCGGTATCGGTGGTGCGGTCGTTGCGCACACCGTAAACCACCTCACGTCCCTGCAAAAACTTCTCGAGCATAGCATCTATAGCATCGAGGTCATCCTGCAAATCGGCATCGAGCGAGATGGTTACGTCGGCCTTTTCGACCGCCACCGAAAGTCCCGCCAAAAGCGCATTTTGATGCCCTCTGTTGCGGGAGAGCTTTGTGCCTGAGATCTGCGTGTTTTGAGCGGAGTAGTCGCATATAAGCCCCCATGTGTCATCACGACTGCCGTCATCGACAAACAGCATACGACTGCGGGAATCTATGATGCCCTTATCCTGTAGGCTTTGCAGTTTTTCGATAAGACGTTTTACCGTCTCGGGCAGAACTTCCTGCTCGTTGTAGCATGGCACTACCAAATAGAGCACAGGCGGTTTATTCATCCTGAGAGCTCCTTTCATCGGGTGGGGTGTTCTGTGTGGGGGTATCTTGGGGTGGCGGTGGTGCGGGGTTGTCGATGGTCAGTGGTTCAGGCTTTTTTATGCGCCCGAGCACTATAAAGCCCACAATTATCGCAAGTGAGAGTACCGATATTATCGCACCGTTTTCCATTCCGGGTGTCTGATAGTCAAAGCGTATTGTCCTCTCACCCGACGGCACTCGCACAGCCATAAAGCCGATGTTTGCTTTTAGAATTTCGGCGGGGCGACCGTCGATGCTGGCACTCCACCCCTCCTCATAGGGAATACTGAAAAACATAAACTCGGTGTCATCATAGTTTGTGGTGAAGGTATAGCCACCATCGACAAACACACCGCTTGTCGAGGCCATCCCCTGTAGGGTCGCCACATCCCCGGCAAAGGCCTCGGGGGAGGTGTCTGAGAACTCGCCCTCCCATACCTCGTCGAGCAGGTCGGTGTTGACCGCCAGCACTTCCTCTTCGAGCAGTACACCTTTGAGAAGTGCGTATGTGCGGTAGTTATGAGAGAGGTTGTCCCAAGTGCTTTGTGAGATATAGCCATCATAGGCAAAACCCATTGGGATGTAGTTATCATTTTCATAGATATTATGCCCATATTGTGAGCTGTAATAAGTGTAGCCCTCCATGGGGGATTGATCTTCGGCGCTGTCGGCCACAAAAAGCCATTTGACCGACAAAAATGGGCGCAGGGCAGGGTATTCAGTCTGGGGATTGGAGGAAACATCACGGGTCACCCCCACCTCGGGGTAAAACTCCATTATAGACACCGGCACGATACTGTGAAATGTCTGAATACTGGGTAGTTCCCAATAAAGCCCCATGTTTTGCTCTGAGTCATGGAAGTCCACCCGTGCAAAGTTGCCGTCATCGGGAAGTTCTATGTTGCCACGGCCTGCGATGGCCTCGTCAGCGATCCAATCGTTGTCATGAAATGTGTACACCCCGCTACCCATACAGGAAATGGTGTACACCACGCTGACACTGCACAGAGCACTCGCTAAAATTAACTTGTAGCGGGGATGTTTGTGGAGTTGTAAGATTATGAGAGAGGCCAGCGACAGTCCGAGCAGGGCGAGAAATACCGACAGCCACATTTTGCCGGGGGTGCCCGCAAGGCCGAGCTGAAAATTACCATTGGACGTACTCGGGGTAAGTCCCACTATTGCGGTTATGAGAGCCACCACCGCCATGGAAACACCAAGTGACCACGACCAGCTGCGGGGCGGACGTTGTTCAAGCGAGACGACCGTGGCGGCACACATGAGCAGAATTGGCATATAGAGCCAGCGGGTGTAATAAGAACCGTTAAAGAGCACAAATGTCGAATTGAGGACCGGCACAAGTGCCATGATACCGCAAACCAAAAGCAGATGACGTAGCCAGTGGCGCCGATGGCGACGCACAAACACCAGCACACCGCTGAGACCCAACATGGGCAGGTAGGCGGCAAGGGAGGACCATTTTGCGCCGTGGTCGGTGAAGAAGTTGGGAAGTGAGGGCATATCGGGGGGGAAGAACAGGCTGTGGAGTATGGCAAGATAACGTTGGGGGTGGTGGTAGTACCACATATTCCAGCCGAATATAAGGTCATCAAATCCTGTGCGAGGATTGCCAAGGATAGTCATGACCGAGGGCATAAATATAACGGCCGCCAGCCCCACTCCCAAAAGCCCCTCAAACAGGGTGTGCAGAAAACGCTTTAGGCTTATTTTGCAGGTGGGGGAGGTGGTGCGCACAAGGAAGTATATTATGACAAATACGACCTCGCCGATGAAGAACCAGTAATTGACCACGGCATTGAGGGCGACGGCAAAGGCGAATAACCCCCTGCGGTTGTTACAAAGAAGTTCTTCAAGTGATATGAGCATGAGGGGGAAGAAAACAATCACCTCGTGGAAGTGGTTAAAGAATATATTGTAGGCCATAAAGCCCGAGAAGGCGTAGAGGATACCGCCCAATACGGCGTAGAAGTTATCGGCTACAAAGCGTTTAATATAGAAGTAAGAGGTAAGGGCGGCGCAGGCGGTTTTGAGCATGAGCAGTGGCGCCATAAGGTAGGGCAGAACCCAGTTGGGAAAGGGGATAGTAAGCCAGAAAAATGGGCTGAATAGGCAGTAAAAGCTATAGGAGCCGACAAGGTTTGCCCCGAGGTCGGTTATGGGATCCCAACCGAAGTTGCCCGAGCGGATCATCTCATGTGCGTGCTGATAAAATGGGATTTGTTGCAGGTTAAAATCACCGTAGTAAAAGAAAAACCCATCGTTTATTATAATAAAGGGCAAAAAAGTCAGAGCCGACATAAAAAATGCAAGCCCGAATGTTACAAAATGTCCATGTTTTTGTATTATGTGGCGCACAAAAAAGTCCTCCTTGGGATCAGTGGGAATTATTACATATGTATTATAGCACATTTTGCCACATTCTACACCTATTAGATAATAGATGACAAAGATTAGAACTGTGAGGTTGTATAGCTATTTACATTGAGGTTATTTCAAGTTACAATATAAAGGTATTATATGTGATACAAGGGAGGTAGAGCGTCATGTCCAAAACAAATTTTTATGCCATGCTTTCCCGCATGAAATATATACAGCGCTGGGGACTTATGCGTAGTCAAAACAGTGAAAATCTAAGTGAGCATACCCTTGAGGTGGCACAGCTGACCCATGCTTTGTGTGTAATATCTAATGCCCGCCTTGGGTCTGATATCGATGTGGGTAAGGCGGTGCTATATGCTCTATACCACGATTGCAGTGAGATTATCACAGGCGATTTGCCCACCCCTATAAAATATCACAGCGATGAAATGAAGAGAGCCTACAAGGCGGTGGAACAACAGGCGGGGCATAGATTATTACAGCTTTTGCCCGAGGATTTGGCGGTGCATTATGCCCCTTATTTTGAACCGCCATCCTCCGCCGAGATTGCACTGATTATAAAGGCGGCTGATAAGCTGTCGGCGCTCATAAAATGCATCGAGGAAGAAAACGGTGGCAACAGAGAGTTCTCAAAAGCTCGCCAAAGCACTATGAAAGCTCTGCGGGACATGAAACTCCCCGCCGTAGATATCTTCATAGAGGAGTGTTTAGAGGGCTACGGCCTGACACTCGATGAATTGTAAAAGAGAGGTGTAAACGTGGCAGATACAGCATTCGCACAAAAAACCGGCACCGACCGACGCATATATCTCATAGATGAACTGCGGGGATTTATGGTGCTTAACATGGTAGCATATCATGCCATTTACAATTTGGTCTATCTGTTTGGGGTGGACATGCCGTGGTACCGCAGTGAGGTGGGATTTTATTGGCAACAACTCATTTGCGGTACATTTATAGTGCTGGCCGGCATGTCGTGTCGTCTGAGCAGTAGCAATTTAAGGCGGGGACTCATGGTGTTTGTGTGTGGGCTTGTGCTCACAATTACCACCTACATTTTCATGCCACAGCAGATTGTGGTGTTCGGTATACTGCATTTTTTGGGATGTGCCATGATGATATTCGCAGTGGCAAAGCCTCTGCTTGATCGCCTCACACCCGTGGCCGGTATTTTGATATTTACAGTGCTGTTTTTGCTCACACGAGGCATATACTATGGTCGTGTGGGAATTCCGCTTATTTGGGAGGTGCCTTTGCCTGTCGAGCTATATTCCACCTCTTTTTTGTTTATGTTGGGACTACCGGGGCCGAACTTTGTATCCTCCGACTATTTCCCGCTCATTCCGTGGCTATTTTTGTTTTTAGCGGGGAGTTTTGCGGGGGTGTGGGCAAAACGTCGTGAACTGCCCGATATGTTTTACATTAGACGCATAGCTCCCCTCGACTTTATAGGTCGTCACGCCCTGCTCATTTATATGCTCCACCAGCCTATACTCTACGGCGCAATGACCCTATTATTTATGTATGTACTGTAAGCATAATTATATTAAGATTGGAGACAAACACCATGAAAGTTATCGCAGTTAACGGAAGCCATCGTCCCAAATCCAACACATATCAGGCGCTTGAAATCGTATGTAAGGCTCTGGAGGAACAGGGCATTGAGACCGAAATTTTACAAATAGGCCCTAAGGCTATCATGGGCTGTACAGGATGTCTTGGATGTCGAAAGAATGCCGATAAGACCTGTGTCCATACCGATGACCCCGTGAATGAGCATGCTGCCAAGATTGCCGACGCCGATGGCGTGATTTTCGGCTCGCCGGTGTACTATGCAGGTGTGGCAGGCGATATGAAAAGCTATATGGACAGACTGTTTTACTCGGCATCTAGCAAATTTACCCGCAAGGTGACCACAGGGCTTGTGGCGGTGCGTCGTAGCGGTGGTGTAGTGGCGGCCGACCAACTTCTTCGTTACTTCCACCTTTCGGGCATGGTTATAGCCCCCTCTTGCTACTGGAATGTTATCCACGGCGAGCAGGCAGGTGATATACACGAAGACATTGAGGGTGTGGATATCCTGCGTGCGGTCGGGCAAAATATGGCCTGGATGCTCAAGATGATCGATGAGAGCAAGGTAGCCCCGCCCACACTCGCACCCAGAACCAAGACCAACTTTGTGAGATAACATGTATACTGATAAAGTGGCGGAGGTCTTAAGGCAAAAGGGATATACTGTTTCCTGCTTTGAGACTCGGGCCGAGGCCGTAGACCATCTCAAACGGCATATAAAAAACAAGGTGGTGGGGTTTGGTGACTCGCACACCCTGCTTTCTATGAATTTGCATGAACATCTGTGCCAAAACAATGAGGTGTACGACCCTCACCACGGCATAGAGGGGTGGAGCTTTTTGCAGGTGGCCAAAAAGACCTTGACAGCCGAGGTGTTTGTGACTTCGGTCAATGCAGTGTCGCAGACAGGGGAACTTGTAAGCCTTGACGGCACGGGCAACCGTGTGGCAGGTGGACTGTTTGGGCATGAAAAGGTGTATTTTGTGGTGGGCAAAAACAAAATTGTCCCGACGCTCCAACAGGCTATTTGGCGCACGAGAAATATCGCCGCCCCACGAAATGCAATGCGCTTGGGGCTTAAAACACCATGTGCTAAAAATGGGGCAAAATGTTTTGACTGCCGCTCGCCCGACCGAATTTGTAACGGCATGGTCATTCACCTGAGTAAGATGGATGATATGGAAATGGAAGTTGTTATAATTGGTGAAGACCTTGGATATTGATAAGCTCTAAAAACACCTAACCGTCCCCATAATGAGGACGGTTAGGTGTTTTTATGTGTTCAATCACTCAGCAAGCAGTGTGATGGTTATATCAAATGTGCTCTCGCGCTCACCCTGATACTCCATGCGATAGATGGTAAGGGTGACCTGATCGCCGGGAGCCTTGTCCTCAATTGCGGTGGCTACGTCGTCAAAATCGGCAACTGTTTGGCCATCAACAGCGGTGATAATATCACCTGCTACTTCGCCTGTGCGCAGTCCCATCCCGGATATATCGGCCTCGGGGTCGGTTGACATAATCATGATACCCTGTGGTAGCTGATAATACTGTGCATAATTAAGCGATACGCTGACACCTGTTATGCCAATTCGTGCCCTGTCCACAACACGGCCATGCTCTATGAGCTGATCAATGATGGGGGCGGCATCGTTAATGGGGATGGAAAAACCTATGCCCTCAAATTCGGTATCGACAAGCTTTGAGGTGTTTATGCCGATGACCTGACCGTACTGGTTAAGCAGGGGGCCGCCCGAATTGCCGGGGTTTATGGCGGCATCGGTCTGGAGGCAGTTTATAGAGTAACCCTCGCCCGAGGTTTTAACCTCACGGTCAAGTCCCGATACAACACCCTGCGAAAGGCTGTTGCTGAGATCCTCGCCGCCGGGGTAACCGATAGCGATGACCGTTTCGCCGATTTCCAGCTGGTCGGAGTTGCCAAACTGAGCATAAGCAAGGTTCTCGGCATCTATTTTAAGCACAGCCAAATCGGTGCGAGTATCAAATCCCACAAGCCAAGCCTCTTGGCGGCTGCCATCTGACAATACCACCTCAAAACTCGATCCGGCATTGCCGTCGGGTAAGGTCACAACATGGGCATTTGTGACGATATACCCATCTTCAGATATTATAATACCACTGCCCGAGCCGTTGTACATAGAGCCTTGATAGGTGCCGTACTGGAACACGCCAACCACGACAGGGGTAACACGGCGAGCCACTTCGGGGGTCGAAAGGCGACCGTCGGAAGATATGACGATGTTTTCTTCCTCCACAGGCTTGTCTTGTAGCTCCAAGCCGGGAAGTTCTATATCGCCCGCTCCACTTGTATCACCTGACTCGGGAATAAGTGTGGGGGGATTAGGTGTGAGTGAGTCGTCGCCCAACATGGAGTAGACTCCTATGCCGGCCAAGAACAGCACACCCACGAGCAGTACCGAGCAGAGTAGCACTGTGAATACCACAAGTCCACGATTGCGCTTAGGGGGTTTGCCACCGTTTTGAGGCGTTGTGTACTGCGCATAATTCCACTGTGCCGGTTCGTGTGGGTTTTGGGGCTGGGAGGGGGTGTAGTAATAGGGTGTTTTGGGCGGCTCAGAGGCACCACCGGCGGGTGGCGAGGCCTGCTGTGTATCCGGTGGGGATTGGATGGGTTCGGTGGGAGGGGTTTGCGGGGTTTCATTTTCGTGATTGTTGTTTGGATAGTCATTCATATTTCGTTCCTCCGTTATGAAAACCGCATTTAGCGAGATTGGCGGTTAATAATTTGTTATTAAAAGTATAACCCGAATTTGTTACGAGAGAATAAACAATATTTGCACAGACTGTCAAATAAATTCAAAACAATTTTGACCATAGCGTAATACGGCAATGTGTTCTACTGCTTTTTGAGGGGGAAATCCGACTTTTCATCCCCACCCTGTTCCTTTGTCTGTGATTTTTTGGATTTGTCCGGCCAGCGAAACAACCCGCCCTCTTTTTGAGGTGGTGTGGGTGTCGTGGGCGGTGGTGTTTGAACAAATGCCGGTAAAGAAAATTCAAATGTAGCATAATCTCCTACAACGCTCGACACCGTGATGTTACCATCCATAAAGCCGAGTATCGTTTTCACAAGATAAAGCCCCAAACCAACGCCGGTTTTATCAAGTCCTCGAGATTTATCCGATTTATAAAAACGTTCAAACAGTTGGGGGAATTCCTCCTTTTGGATGCCGTCGCCCGAGTTGGTAACAGAGGCTATCACTACGTCCTGCACCGTGCGGAAAGAAAATTCTATATATCCACCACTGTTTACAAACTTTACCGCATTCTCCACCAAATTGTAGACCACTTGGTGGGTGAGGTCACTGTCGGCATACACCATGATGCGGGGGGTGTCAAGCCCTCGGATTTCCACCTGCTTTTCCTCTATATTGGGCTCGAATATGAGCACTGTGTTAAAAAACAGCTCGGTGAGGTCAACAGGGGCGGGGGATAGTTTCATTTCACCGGCCTCTATGCGGGAAAGGCTTAGCATGGAGCGCACAAGGCGGGAAAGACGCTTTGTCTCGGTCGAGACGATTTCAAGGTAGTGGGTTTGACGATCGGGGGGGATTGTACCGTCGAGTATACCATCGACAAAACCCGAAATAGTGGTCATAGGAGTTTTTAGCTCGTGCGATACATTGGCCACAAATCCCCGTCGCATGGCCTCGGAGGAGGAAAGATGGGTGGCCATATTGTTCAGCGAGCGGGCTATTTCGCCGATCTCGTCCTCGGATTCGTTGGGGATTGGCATGGAAAAATCGCCTCTCGAAAAGCGTGCAGTGGCGGCCGAAATTTGCATAAGCGGTTCGGATAAGCGCTTTGAAAAGTAAGAGACCAGCACCGAGGCCACCAAAAGGGAACCCAACGCACTTAGGGCAAAAATACCCAGCATATCGCCCAAAAATACATTAAGTGAGGCGGCATCGGATGAGGCGAATATCGCTCCGACGACGGTGTTGGTCTCGGGATTTATAAGTGGCATACCCACTATAAAGTGGGAATTTTCATACACACCACCGAAGTTGCTAAGGCCGCTGTGTCCACCCAAGGCAATATCGGCCATTATGTCATCGGGCACCATATAGTTCATATGGACACAGTTTTCTCCCTCTGAGCAGAGCAGGGTGCGCCCCTGTGAGTCCACAAGCAATATATCAGACTGCAATGTGTGGCTCAGCGCCTCATACAGTGGTTCGAGCACGTCGGCATGGATGTATTGATAATCGGATATGCGATAATCGGCTTGGGTTATGGCCACAGCTTGGGTAAGATTATTCGAAAGCAGTTCAAAGCGGTCTTCTCTAAAATACCTTGAAGAAAACAGCAAGAGAATTATGCCTAAGAATATTATGCTGAGAAGAATTACAAGGGTTGTGGTGCGGAAATATTTTGCAAACAGTCCGTCTTTCAAGTGACACCTCCTATATACATTCTAAAAAAGAGGCGGATTATTTGGATTCAAATTTATAGCCCACACCCCAAACGGTTTTAAGGGTCCAATGTTCGGATACGCCCTCGAGTTTTTCACGCAGTCGCTTTATATGGACATCCACCGTGCGACTGTCACCGTAGTATTCAAATCCCCAGACCTCATCAAGAAGTTGGTCACGGGTATAAACTCTGTTGGGATTGCTGGCCAAGTGGAAAAGCAGTTCGAGTTCTTTGGGTGGGGCGTCCACCACTTTGCCGTCTACGGTAAGTTCATAGCGGGTCATATTGACCACGAGTTTGTCGTAGGACACCTCTTTGACAGCGTCGCCGGATGTAGTACCCTTGCCCACACGCCGCATAACCGCCTTTATACGGGCTACAATCTCTTTGGCGTCGAAAGGTTTTACCACATAGTCATCGGCACCCAGCTCTAAGCCGAGGACTTTATCAAACGTTTCACCCTTAGCGGTGATCATGATTATGGGGCAATCAGATTTGCGACGGATTTCTCGACATACCTGCCAACCGTCAAGGCCGGGCATCATGATGTCGAGCAGTACAAGGTCGGGGTTCTCGGCAGAGAACTTGTCCACAGCCTGTTCACCATTTTCGGCCAACACCACTGTGAAGTTTTCTTTTTCGAGATAAAGGCGGATAAGTTCGCATATGTTTTGATCGTCGTCGGCCACCAAGATTTTTCCCATTGACATTTTAAGACTCCTCCTCGTTTATAAACATACAGATTTTTATGTAGGTTTTATCAAGATTATATATCATAGGTTTTTTTAGTAAATGAAAAAAATGCAAACAAATATGAAATTTTTGTCGATAGGCATGATTTTTTTCAATAATAAAGATTATACCCCCAAACAGCACACAATACAAGTGAAATAGCACAGGAGGACGAGAAGGTGACGAATAGCACAAATTTTGTAAATTTTCAATTTAGGTCTTGAAATGTACACTAAAAGAGTATATTATTATAACAGCCCCATTTATTTCCTTTACTCGACATTATAATATGTATAGAGTGTTGTGTTATATGGCGTAAACTTACAGGAGGACAAGTTCATGAGTAATAAGCCGTCGATTTATGTGGATAATGCGGCAACAACCCCCATCAGCCCCGAGGTGTTGTCAGTGATGCTCCCCTGGCTGGGCGAGCATTACGGCAATCCAAGTAGTATTTATTCCAAGGGGCGTACAGCCGCCAAGGCTATTATAAATGCTCGTCGCCAAATATCGGATGCTATTGGATGTTTGCCCGAGGAGCTGTTTTTTACAGGATGTGGCACCGAAAGTGACAATTGGGCCTTAAAAGCTGTGATGAAAACAGCGCAAAAACAAGGCAAACGCCATTTGATCACCACAGAATTTGAACACCATGCCATTTTGCACACCGCACAGGATTTGCAAAATGATGGTTTTGAGGTGACCTACCTGCCGGTACATGAAGATGGCATTGTGCGCATAGAGGATTTGCAGGGCGCACTGCGTGACGACACCGCCCTTGTCAGCATTATGTTTGCCAACAATGAAATAGGTACTATCCAGCCTATCACCGAAATAGGGGCGATATGTCGCGCAAAAGGTGTGCTGTTTCACACCGATGCAGTGCAAGCGGTGGGGCATGTACACATAGATGTAAATGCTATGAATATAGATATGCTGTCTCTGTCAGGGCACAAGATAAACGCACCCAAAGGGGTGGGGGCACTGTATGTGAAAAAGGGCATAAGACTGCTCAACCTGCTACATGGCGGGGGACAGGAGTCGGGTAAGCGTGCAGGCACCGAGAATGTCGCATCAATAGTGGCGCTGGGACAGGCCGCCGAAATCGCAACGAAAAACCTTGAAGCAAATCATAATAAGGTTCTACAGTTAAGAGAACAGCTTATAGATGAGCTGCTGAAAATTCCCCACTCCCGCCTAAACGGACATAGAGAAAAACGTCTGCCGGGCAATGCGAATATGTCATTTGTGGGGGTTGAGGGCGAATCACTACTGCTTATGCTTGACCATGAGGGCATATCGGCCTCGTCGGGGTCGGCCTGCACCTCGGGTTCACTCGACCCAAGCCATGTGTTACTATCCATCGGACTTGCCCACGAGGTAGCTCACGGTTCTTTACGTCTGAGTTTGGGGGTGCAGAACACAGAGGAAGATGTGAAGTATATTGCACAGGTGGTGCCCGAGGTGGTGGCCAAACTGCGTGCGATGTCACCCATGTGGGAACGAATTGTAAATAATCAGCCAATAATATAAATTTTTCTTAATCCCGAAAGGAGCTTTTTACATGCTTTATTCAGACAAGGTTATGGATCATTTTTCAAACCCACGCAATGTGGGTGAGCTCGACCGCCCCGATGCTGTGGGTGAAGTGGGTAACGCCAAATGCGGTGACATCATGAAGATGTACCTTAAAATTGATGACGGCATTATCAGTGATGTGCGCTTTAAGACTTTTGGGTGTGGGGCGGCTATTGCCACAAGCTCCATTGCCACCGAGATGGTAAAGGGGCGCACGATACCCGAGGCGCTGAACCTCACCAACAAGGCGGTGGTGGAGGCACTGGAAGGTCTTCCACCCTCCAAAGTTCACTGCTCGGTGCTGGCCGAACAGGCTATAAAATCAGCTATATCCAATTATTATACCCGCCAAGGCATTGATCCCGAACCGATTGTAGGCAAAATAGAGGAACACGACCACCACTGATTAGGAGGTGTCTACCATGGATGATAAATTGTATATTTTATGGACAAGTGACAACCCAAACACAGCCCACCACATGGTATTTATGTACGCTGTAAATGCTCTGCTCAAGGGATGGTGGCAAGAGGTTACGGTCATAATATGGGGCTCCTCAGCAGGGCTTGCGGGCGCTGATGATGGCGTAAAGGAGAAAATAAAACTGGCAAAACAGCAGGGTGTCCACGTGAGCGCCTGTATAGCCTGTGCCACTCAATTTGGGGTGGTTGAGGAGCTTGGAGCACAGGGCATAGAGGTCATCCCATGGGGAGAACCGCTGACAAAGCTTATAAAATCAGGCGCACATCTTATAACAATATAATGTGCATAGAGCGGGAGGTATAGGCTTGAAAAATCAAATCACATTTTTGGATGGGGCCGTGGGCACCTGTCTTTGGGGTATGGCCGAGCGTCAAAATCCCGTGTGGCAGTACAACATCGAACAGCCCGATATAGTGCTTGACCTGCATCGCCAATATGTAGATGCGGGTTCGGCCATCATCGCCAGCAATACATTCAGTGCAACACCGTCGGTGGTGAGCGCCGCAGGGCACAACCCCGAGGCTGTGATACGTCAAGGTGTGGCGTTGGCCAAGGAAGCCGCCGATAAAAAAGCGCGAGTGGCACTCGATATAGGTCCGCTGACCGAACTTATAGAACCCTATGGCGATTTAAGTGAGGACGAGGCTCGTGACATATATACCCTGATGATAGGTAGTGGCATGAAGGAACACCCCGACCTTATTTTCCTCGAAACATTTATGGATATCGAGATGCTATGTATCGCCGCCGAGGTGGCCAGAGAGCACGATGTGCCACTGCTATGTTCCATGAGTTTTGAGAAGGTGGGCAAAACCATGATGGGCAACTCGGTCGAGCAGATGATAGAGAGGGTGGCCGAGTTTTCCCCCGAGGCGGTGGGGCTTAACTGCTCACTCGAGCCCCCCGGGGCTATTCCGGTGCTTAGGCAGTTCTGTGAACATACAAACCTGCCATTGATTTTTAAGCCAAATGCCGGCAACCCCCGTGTGGATAGCGAGGGTAAGCTACTTGCGACTCCATCACAGGACTTTGTGGACAGCATGGAGGGTATACCGCTAAACCGTCAGCTATATCTCGGCGGATGTTGTGGTACATCTCCGGCATGTATTAGGATGTTGCGAGAGAAATATGATAAATAGCACATAAAAAAGGGGGCGACCGCATGGGTCGTCCCCTCAATTTATATGATTTTATTTGGCAGAAGATTTGGGGAACAATCTCACGATCGCCTTTGCTATCTCGACGATGGGAATAGGTGCTACAGCAAGGCCCATAGCCCAAAGCATGTTGGGGGCTTGCAGGGTGGCCAGTTCAAACACCGAGGCGAGGAATGGCACAAAGTAGACGATAGCCTGTAGCACAATGCCTCCCACAAGCGCCATTATAAGGTAGCGGTTGCCAAAGAATCCTACCTTGAACAGCGAGTGGTTGCTGCGCATATTAAGTGAATGGAAAAGTTGACCGAGTGCCAAGGTGGTAAAGGCCATGGTGTGGGCAATTTCGGGGCTGTGTGACGGTAACCAGAACATACCCAAACAGTAGGAAATAAGAGTCAAAGTGGCGATCATCACACCCATAGCGAGTATATGAATTATGGTGCCCTTGGTGAAAAATCCTTGATTTGCCGGCAGGGGTTTTCTGCCCATGACATCCTTTTCGACAGGTTCAACGCCCAGTGCAATGGCGGGCAGTGAGTCGGTCACAAGGTTGACCCACAAAATTTGGGTGGGCAGTAGCGGGGTGCCTATACCAATCAGCATGGCGGTGAATATAGCCAGCACCTCGCCGAGGTTGCTCGAG
The DNA here is from genome assembly GCA_964370005.1 of uncultured Oscillospiraceae bacterium. Classification (GTDB taxonomy): domain Bacteria; phylum Bacillota; class Clostridia; order Oscillospirales; family Ruminococcaceae; genus Heteroruminococcus. The sequence goes on along the minus strand of CAYJGR010000021.1, from coordinate 5,487 downwards.
AGCAGGAACGAAATGCATTTTTTGATGTTCTGATATATGCCACGCCCTTCCTCGACGGCGGCGGTGATGGTGGCGAAGTTGTCGTCGGTGAGTATCATGTCGGCCGCACCCTTTGATACCTCGGTGCCGGTGATGCCCATGGCACAGCCGATATCGGCGGCCTTGAGGGCGGGGGCATCGTTTACGCCGTCGCCGGTCATTGCCACCACTTGCCCATTGGCCTTCCAAGCCTTGACGATACGAATTTTATGCTCGGGGGATACGCGGGCATATACACGCAAATTCCCGATACGTGAGGTCAATTCCTCATCGCTGAGCTGGTCGAGTTCTGCACCTGTGATTGCCTGATGCTCGGCCTCGCAGATAATGCCAAGCTCACGGGCTATGGCCACGGCGGTATCTTTGTGGTCGCCGGTTATCATGACAGGGGTGATGCCGGCCCCGCGGCAGACCGTTACGGCATCCTTGGCCTCCTGACGGGGTGGGTCAATCATACCCATCAGACCAACAAATGTGAGCTCACACTCAAGGGTGTCGCTCGTGGGGTCGGTCGGCACTTCGCTAAGCTCTCTCGTTGCCACGGCCAACACCCGCAACGCCTGATCGGCCATCTGCTTGTTGGCAGCCATAATAGCATCGGTGTCAGCGCCTACACAGCGGGCAAGCACTTGATCGGGTGCACCCTTGGTCACCGAGAAGATCCTATCGCCATCCTTAAGAACGGTGGTCATGAGCTTGCGATCCGAATCGAAGGGTAATTCCTCGAGACGCGGATATTTCGCTGTAAGCACCTCTTTGTCGGTACCCGCCGACAGCAGAGCCGCAATCATGGCGGTTTCGGTGGGGTCGCCGATGTGCTTTAGTGTGCCGTCCTCCTGCGGTTCCACCTCGCCGTCACAGCACAGGCAGGCCGGTTCCAACACCTTGTGGGCACGCTCGAAATTTTGCTCGTCGAGCGGGAATAATTCACCGTTATTGTATAGGTGGGTGACCGTCATGCGGTTGAGGGTGAGGGTGCCTGTTTTGTCACTACATACCACCGAGGCACTACCCAATGTCTCAACAGCGGGCAATTTGCGGATGATGGCATTGCGCTTTACAAGTCGCTGTACACCCATGGCAAGCACTATGGTGACGATTGCGGGAAGTCCCTCGGGGATGGCCGCCACGGCGAGCGTAACCGCTGTCATAAATATTTCCTCAAAGGGAGTGCCCTCCAAAAAGCCTATACCAAATATTATGGCACAGATGACGATGGCCATGATGCCAAGATATGTGCCAATTTGGGCAAGACGTTTTTGCAGAGGGGTCATTTCCTCCTCTTCGCCCGAAAGTGCATCGGCAATTTTACCACATTCGCTGTCCATGCCGGTGGCCGTCACAACTGCGGTGGCGCGGCCATATGTCACGATGGTGGTCGAATAAATCATATTTTTACGATCACCCAAAGGTAGGTTTTCCTCAGTAATAAGTTCATCATGTTTCTCAACAGGTAAGCTTTCACCGGTCAGTGCCGATTCCTCAACCTTGAGACTGGCACAATCTATGATGCGGGCATCGGCAGGGACAAGGTCACCCGCCTCGACAAATATGATATCCCCCACAACCACTTCGCTGGCGGGGATGACATTGTGCTGATCGTCCCTAAGAACCTTGGCCGAGGGGGCGGCCATGCGCTTTAGTGCATCAAGGGATTTTTCGGCACGGCTCTCCTGGATTACCCCGAGTAGGGCATTTAGGAGTACGACAATGAGGATTACCACGCTGTCCACGGCGTGACCGCTCACAAGATAGGACACAAGGGCGGCCACCAACAAAATTATAACCATGAAGTCCTTGAACTGGGAAAAGAACTTTACCACAATCCCCGGACGCTTTTCCTCTTTTAAAAGGTTTGCACCGTTTTTGGCAAGACGCTCCAGGGCCTGTGCCTCGCTTAACCCCTGCGTGAGATTGGAGTTAAGTTGCTCCACCAACTTTGTCTGCTCGATGTTATACATTATAACTCTCCATTTCGTTGTCTGCTTTTGGCGACATAAATAATATAATGAAACCCAATAGAGTTATTATACATTTTTTTCCTCGTTTCACAACATATATAATCCCTAAAATTTATTTTTTTGATGATATGTATAAAAAATATTTACAAAAACAATCCAAAAAGTAAAAATTATTTTTTGCAGCACTAATTTGTTGTGGACATTTTGATTGAAAAAATTTTTAGTTTGTCAATAATTTAGTCATATTTGTCATTGAAAATTTAATTTAAGAGCAAAAAATCAAAAAAAATGCAGATTTTGTGCATCATGCTATAAAATCACCCGAAAAGATAGTGATAAAATAGCTTGATTTTTGTATGCTTTTATGATTAAATTCTTATTGGGATGCCTATCAAAAAAGTGCATAGTATTCGACAAGGCGTTGTTTTGAACAAATATCAATCATAAGTTGCACACTTTTCTTGCAAAATCTTATGTTGATGTCTGTCGCGATACTCGCTCACGACCTTAGGCAATATCCACAAGAAAATCTACTACCTTTAGGAGGAACGTGTTATTATGGCAGCAGGCGAAGTAAAGAGAATTCTATTGGCTTGCGGAACCGGTGTTTGCACCTCGACCGTGGCCACCAACAAACTTTCGACAGCACTAGACGCAAGAGGTTTTAAGGGACAATATTCTGTTACCCAGTGCCTTTTGTCCGAAACCGTAGCCAAAGCCCCCGGCTTTGATGTTCTGGTTTGTACAGCAGCCGCCCCCGGCGGTGTTACCATCCCCGTTATCAATGGCCTTTGTTTCCTGACAGGTGTTGGTATGGATAAGGCTGTGGACGAAGTTGTAAGCATTCTCGGTCTGTAAGAAGACAAAACAGTGCTTTGAGCGTAAAAGCACACCGGACATTCGGTTTGACGTTGTATGATTTTTCTCTTAATGTGTGATTCTTAAAAACGCTTAACGAAAAATCAGACGCTGTCAGATATACAAAATTTTTGCAGGAGGGTAGAACGTATGCAAATTATTCTGGATTTCTTTGGTATTATCTCGAGCCTCGGTTCGACCGTTATGGTGCCTATCATCATCATAATTCTTGGTCTGTGCCTGGGTGCACCTATCGGCAAGGCTATCCGCGCCGGTCTCACTGTTGGTGTAGGCTTTGTTGGCCTTAACCTCGTAGTTGGACTGCTACAGAGCAACCTCGGTCCTGTTGTTCAGGCCATGGTTGAAAAGTACGGCCTGACTCTGGATGCCGTTGACATCGGTTGGGTTCCCGCCGCTGCCATCGCATTCGCTTCCCAAATCGGTGTTATCATCATCCCCGTAGGCCTGTTGGTCAACGTTGTGATGCTGCTGACAAACACCACCCAGACCGTCAACATCGACATCTGGAACTACTGGCACTTCGCATTCACAGGCGCTATGGTACATAGCCTCACAGGTAGCTATGCTATGGGTCTTGTGGCTGCTGTTCTTAACATGATTGTTATCATGGTTATCGCTGACCGTACAGCTCCCGGCCTTGAGAAGTATAACGGACTTCCCGGTATCTCTCTGCCCCACGGCTTTACCGCAGCTTTCGTGCCCATCGCTCTTGTTATCAATAAGATTCTGGACTTCATCCCCGGCATCAACAATGTTAAAGCCGACATGGATGCCATCCAGAAGAGAATGGGTCTGTTCGGTGAGCCCATGATCATGGGTACCATCATCGGTATGATCATCACCGCTCTCTCCATCACTGATTTCGCTACACAGTGGACCACCATTCCTCAGATCGGTGTTGCCATGGGTGCTGTGCTTGTGCTCATCCCCAAAATGGCCGCCATGCTTATGGAAGGTCTGATCCCTGTATCGGATGCCGCTCAGGTGTTCATCGAGAAGCGCTTTAAGAATCGTGGCAAGCTGTACATCGGCCTGGATTCGGCTGTTGGTATCGGTCACCCCGTGGCCCTCACCGCTGCTCTGATCCTTACCCCGCTGTCCATCTTCTTGGCAGTTATCCTGCCCGGCAACCGCGTTCTTCCGTTTGCTGACCTCGCAGTTCTGCCTTTCGTATTCGTACTTATCATTCCCATCTGCCGTGGTGACTTCTTGCGCTCGCTGATCTGCGGTGCTGTTACTCTGGTTGGTATGCTGTACTGCGGTACTCAGCTGGTTGACCTTCTGGTCGTTACAGCTCATTCCGCTGACCCCGCTACCTATGACGGCGTTTCCGCCTTCTCCAGCATCTGTGACGGCTCCAACCCCTTGACCTGGGCATTCGTTCAGATCTCTAACTTGGGCTGGATCGGTATCGGTATCCTCGGCGTCATCGCTGTTGCTCTGGCCGTTTGGAACAGAATGATGATCGTTAAGGCTGCTGCAGCTGAAGAAGCTTCTGCTGAGGCATAAGTCTAAACAAAAATATCTGTGTTATAAGATGTGAGGTGCCCCCGCTTTGACAATCGTCAAGGCGGGGGCTTTTTATGAGAAGAGAGATGAAAATGGCAAATTAAAATTAGAAATTAGTAGTTAGTAATGATGGTATCGCTTTGCGATAGATTTTTATTTTAGGGCAATGAATAAATAATAATGCAGAGTGTGGAAGTAAAGGGATATTAGAAGATAGACTGCCGGAGGATAGGGGAGAGTAGGGCGAAGTTCAAGACCATGGGGTGCGGGGTGGGTGGTTGTCACGCATCTTTTACGCTCATGGTGCGGCTTGGGGTGCACGTACATCAGCCCGAGGGCAAAAAGCGCCCACGGGCATCAAGTACGCACACCCCAAACCACCCCCTGACCGCAAAACCTGCGGTCAGGTTAGAAAGGCTGAGTAGGGAGGCTATCGCCCCCCCACAACGTTTATTCCCAATATAACGTTCTGTTCCACATATGCCTACTGTAAGCTTTTAAGTGCCCAACGTACGGCTTCAATTACAAAGGCAGAGAAAGTGCAGTCATTCTTCAATATAGCTGTTTCAATTTTCGCCAACAAGTCATTAGGAAAACGTACGGTTTTATTTGTTGTGGGTGGTATAGATGGAATTTTAAATTCATTCATGGAGGTATACTCCCCAATAAATTTATATCTCTACTATACTTCAAACAATATTAGGAGGTAATGACTTGCAAGGTGGATAATATGACTTAATAGCTCATTAATATGATGTGTGTAAAAATAGGCGGGGGCGGGGCG
>CAYJGR010000021.1:0-305 GCA_964370005.1 uncultured Oscillospiraceae bacterium | reverse complement strand
TCACTTCAATGGTTAAAAATATCAATAAATCCAAAATTATTTTCTTGGTTTAAAAACCCGGGGGGCGCGGCCCGGAGGCTTTCACCTGCGTCTTTTGCAGGTGGGTATGTGCCGCACTTTGCACATACAGTCGTCCGCCGAGTGTGCGAGGCTTGGGACGACCAAGCCGTAGCCCCGTCCCCGCCGTGGCAGTGCGTAGGGATGGGGGTACAGCATAAAAGTTCAGCCCACCTGCGTTTTTTGCAGGTGGGCTTTTAAAGTTTTTGTTCAAACTTTTTTCAAAAAGTTTGCGGGGTTTGGGGCAG
>CAYJGR010000020.1:14912-28681 GCA_964370005.1 uncultured Oscillospiraceae bacterium | reverse complement strand
TCGGTATGGCCTTTGGTTCCTATGGATGGAGTGGGGAATCTATAGCACAGATAAATGATCTTATGGCCTCCTGTGGATTTGAGATGATTGACCCAAGAAAAGTTATGTGGAATTTTTAAGTATAGATAAGGGGTGAACCGATGTGTTCGCCCCTTTAGCCCGTCAAAAAACCGAAAACCTACCCGACTCGGAGGGAGGGATAGTGTGAAAGGGAACCGTCAGGGTTCTCTTTCGCATAGAGCGTAAGCGGATAACCCGCCTTCGCAGAGGCATATTTTGTGCGCACTTGGGCACAAAATGGCATCGTGTCAGCGATGCTTTAAGCTTGTCAAAAAAGTCCCTAGGACTTTTTTGACAAGCTTAAGGGGCGAACCGATGTGTTCGCCCCTTAAAATTATCTGTATTATCTGCGTTGTCCCACGATTTCTACCTTGAGAAGATTTGTACTGCCTGCGGTGTCGATGGGCACACCGCCAACTACGACCACATAATCACCGTTATCAACCACATTTATCTGACGGGCGCAGTCTATGGAGTGGGTGAATAGGTCGTCAAAACTCTTTTGGTGCTTGGAAATGGCAGGATATACCCCCCAAGACAGTGAGAGCTGATGGTAGGTTTTGACAAGGGGTGTGGCGGCCACAATGGGCTGAGCCGGGCGGAATTTTGACACTTTACGGGCGGTCGAACCGTACTTTGTAAGGGCTATTATGGCTTTGGCCGAGATATCACGAGCGGTGGTACAGGCAGCATCACAGACAGCGCCCGGGGTGTCCGAGGTGTCGGTCAGGTAGCCTTTTTTCTTGTACACCTCCATGTCGAACACATCAGCTTCGGCTTGGTTTGCGATACGCGCCATGACATCCACAGCCTGCACAGGGTGCTTGCCCATGGCTGTCTCGCCCGACAGCATGACCGCCGAGGTGCCATCAAACACAGCGTTTGCAACGTCTGTGATTTCGGCACGGGTTGGGGTGGGGTTGGTGATCATCGACTCGAGCATTTGGGTGGCCGTGATGACCATTTTGCCCGATTGATAACATTTCTTGATAAAACGCTTTTGCAGACCCGGTAGTTTTTCGTATTCGACCTCAACCCCCATGTCACCTCTGGCCACCATTATGCCGTCAGAGCGGGTGAGTATGGCGTCAAAATTGTCGATGCCCTCCAAGTTTTCAATCTTGGATATGATAAGTATATCGTGTCCGCCGTGATAATCCACTAATTTACGCAGTGCAATGATATCCTCCTCACTGCGCACAAACGAGGCGGCAATAAAATCAACATCATTTTCAACGCCGAAAATCAAGTCGTTTTTATCCTGTTCGCTTATGTAGGGCAGGCCGAGCTGCACCCTTGGAACATTTATGCCCTTGCGATTGCCGATTTTACCGCCCGATATCACATTGCAATGGATCTCGGTATCCTCAACCTTATCCACCAAAAGCGAAAGCTTGCCATCGTCAAGCAGTACGGTGACACCGGGGTTTAGGCGGGAGGGGAAGTCTTCATAGCTCACCGAGGCTATGCCGGCATTACCCATGACTTGGCGGGTGGTGAGAGTGAAGGTCGAACCCTCCTTCAATACAGCGCCATCCCCCTCAAACATGCCCAGACGAATTTCAGGCCCCCTTGTATCCATCAGGATGGCAAGGGGCACATTCATCTCCTCTCGTAGCTCTTTTAGCATATTTATGGTTTTTTTGTGGGAGGCATGGTCGCCGTGTGAAAAGTTGAGCCTTGCCACATTCATTCCATGGTTAATCATATCTCGCACAGTGGCTTTGTTATTGCTGGCGGGGCCGATGGTGCATACAATTTTTGTTCTTACATGTTGCATAATGTCACACTCCTTCTTAGTTATATCACATACTTAGGTTTTCAAATTCCATGCAATTTTGCAGCTCAGTGCTATTATCGTAATATGACAGAGATACCCGATCACCCGGAAGGGTCAAGGCGAGTTGACTGCTCACCGACGAGGATGCGGTGAATATCTTGCCCGATTCTTCCTGTATAGTCATAATATATACCGTCTCAGAGCCTGAAAATTCCGATGCGATACGCACAACAGTGCCGGTGACCGTGAGAAGATCCTCCTCGGTAAAGGCCGAACCGCTCCCGTCATTGCCAAGTGACTTTGTGTAGTCGTTCGAGGCATCACGGATTGTCTCGCCGGTACCCACGATGGAGTAATTTTCCACCGATACAAAGGCATACTGCTTTATCAGTCCCTCGGCATCCTTTAGGGTCATGAAGTAGGTGGGTTGGCCGGCCACATTGAGTATGAGAGGGAATGAGGCGTCGTACTGTAGGTGCTGTACCTTGCCCTCGGCCGAGTTCTGTGCCGAGTACTCGGTGGCACCACTGATTTGATAGCGGATAGACTGCTTGCTGACCATATCCACCATAACAAACCCAATGGCACTTTCGTCACTGCCTACACTGGTCAGGCCGGTGAATAGATAACAGTTGTCACCATTATATATTATAGTATCGCCCTCGGAACTTTGGAATTTATCACGGTTGGAGAAGTTAAATATACCGTGGACATACAGCCCCTGATTGTTTATTTGGTTCATGATAAACTGTTCGGGTTGTACACGGTCTACCCAGTCGGGCAGATTGTCGATGGTATACTGCACGGACTCACCTGTCGAGGCGTTGACCACTATCGCACCTGTGGCCTCGGGCAGGGCAAAACCTCTTACATTCTCAAAGGTAGTTACTACCCAGTGGGGTTGACCCGCGTCGTCCAGCTCAAACGAATAATCGGTTATGCCGGTAAATAACGCCGAGGTGAAACGCACATAGCGGGTGAGGTCGTCAAACAAATAGCTGTAAGGTTGGTATTTTATCTTGTAATTCTCGACGTACTCCACATCATTTGAATTTGTGGCCGATACTGTAATATAGCCGGGGGTGCCGTCCATGTTACTAAGCCACATGAAAAATCCCGAGTGCTGAAGAGGTACCACCCATATCAGCTCACCGTTTACTTGCTGTATGGTCGGTTCGCCCAAATATACCTGGCTACCGAGTGAGGGGCGTTCGCCTAATTTTTTATCGGCAAGGCGGGAGGCTAAATCTTTATCGACAATGGGCACTTGGCTCATATCCATAACTTGTATATCGCTGGAAAAATCTCGCACTTCCGGTTCGCCGAGCTGGTCACGATAGGCGGGGAAGCTTATAAGTGGGGAGGAGATGATGCTCATGATGATTACAAATGCCCAAGGGATAATTACTATCCACAGCGCCCATTTGGGTATGTTGAGCTTGGGTACAACCTTGTAAGGGCCGTTGGCATTGTCAGGGGAGCGCATGGTTTGTACAAAAAGCGATCCCGCTTTTAGAAATACCCCTGCCAATACATAGGCAGTGATGACAAAGCACCAAAAGGTTGCGCCCTCCATGTACAAGGGATTTAGATTGATCGAATCGTGAAGCACATAAAGCACGAGTACAAGCGTGATGCCTCCAAAGATGGTAAGTTTGCTTTTTTTCCAGTTAAGTTTCAATTGTATGACCTCCTGATTAGGTGATAGAAAACAGATGATGTTTAATTTCCGCCCGCAGATTTTATGCGCAGGTGGTGTTTTGGGGTGGGCGGGCTTATGCCCGATGGAACTTTATGGTTGAGAAAGGGATTGAGGAGGAAGTCGGGCTTATGCCCGTCCGCCCCAAAGCGCCGCATGGGCGTGAAAGCTGTGGGTGAAGCAGTCGCTACCAATTACAATATCGAAAAAACTTCGCCCTCGTATAGACTGTCAAGGGTAAATGTTTTTAGGCCGAGTTTTGCAAAGCGCACTGTAAATTGCCCCTGATTTTGCCCCACTGATTCCACTGTGCCAAAGCCGAAAGTGCGGTGGGATAGCTTTGTGCCTCGCCTAATGGGGGTTTGAATTTGATCGGGGAGTAGTATGGTTGTGTCATCGGGGTCGGCTTGCAAACGATGGATAAATCGAGAGGGGAGCAGTTCATAAAGGCAAAATCGATCTCCCCATAGTAGCTCCAGGTGGCTACGTGGACGGGTGATGGCGACATAAAACAGTCGTGCCTCCTCCTCAAGACTCTCGCCGTCCCCCACAAGGTTTTCCTCTATGGCAGAGCTGGCGGGGAACACCCCCTCGAGCAAATCAAGAATATATACAAAGTCAAACTCCCTACCCTTGGCCGAATGTACTGTTGTCAGGGTGACAGTGGCGGCGGGGTGGGCGGCCTGATTTATCATGTCATCCAAACGCTCAAGCCGTTCCAAAAACTCGGGTATACTTTGGCAATGTCCGGCTATGCTCACAAGGGCACCCAATCGCCAGGCCACAGCCTCATCGGTATAACCGCCAACACCGTTACGTCCGGCCAGATCGAGGTAGTCAAGTCCCTCCACAATCTTTATTATAGCCTGTTTGGGTTGCTTTTTTGACAGGTTGCGGAAAAAAGTCTGTAAAAAATGTATACGGGCGGTGCTTTTGCCGGGAAAGTCCTCGCACTGTTCAAGCGTTTCCATTATATCACCGGTGTGGGTTTTGCTCACATAGGAGGCCACTTCACGGTTTATATAACAGCCGAGTTTATAATATATTTGCATAAATGCTGTTTCATCACCCGGGTCGATGGCAAAGCGTAAAAATGCTATGACATCCCGCACGACGGTGTCCTGCATGAGGCGGTAACGTTTCTCTCGCAGGGCAAACGGTATGCCCCTACGAAGGAGCGCATCCCCCATGGCGGCGGCCGATAGCCCGCCCCTAAACAGCACTCCCGCACTCTGTCCCGCCGGCAGACGGGAAAGCTTATCGGCCACATGGTGGTACTGCTGCCACACATGTGTGAGGGGGGTGTAACAAATATCCGCCCCTGCCTTGGCCGAGGTGTACATGTGTTTTTGGTAGCGCTGACGATTGCCTGTGATAAAACGGTCGGCATCCCGCACGATATTGCCAAACGAGCGAAAGTTTTCCTCCATTTTAAGCACGATGCCCCCAGCATGACGCTGTGAAAACTCAAGGAGTGCCATGGGGGAGGCGCCACGAAATCTGTAGATGCTTTGATCTTCATCCCCCACGAAAAACACGTTTTCAAAATCAATAGTTTCAATGATGGCATGTTGTAGCAGTGACATGTCCTGAGCCTCGTCAAGCTGCAGATGGGTATACTGCTTTTGCAGGGCCAGACGGGTTTGGGGTTGACGCTGTAGCACTTTAAGAGCGTAACATAACAGGTCGTCAAAATCCATGAAGTGGTGGGATAGTTTGTGCTGTTTATAAAGTTCACGCAATCGCTCAAACCCCACCACATCACGGGTAATCTGTGCGTAATCCTCCTCGGTATACATGCGATTGACACAAAAGCTGTGCAGGTTAATAAGCGCATCAAGGGTTTCGTCAGACACCGGCTTTCCACTTATCTCACGGTAAAGCTCGGCGAAGGTTTTGCGCAGACTGCCCTCGGTGAGCAGGGTGGGGAGTTGTGTGCCCCGACTGTCGGCATAACGGCGCAAAATCCACAGACAAAAGCTATGTATCGTCGAAAAACGCGGGCGATCCCCTTCTATCCATATATTGCCGAATAGTCGCTCGAACCGCTCGGTCATGTCGGCCGCAGACTCCCTGTTGAAGGTTAAATTCAGCATGGAGTTTGTCGCTACATCGTCCCGAGCCATAATGTGGGCTACCCTTGTGGTCAGTGCGGTCGTTTTACCCGCACCGGGCACTGCTAATAATAATATGGATTTTTCTCGGGCATCGACTGCCCCCCACTGGGCATCGGTCAGTGTAAGCCCCTTTTTTAACAGGTGGCTTTTTATATCCATAAAGCCGCTCCTATATGTCAAATTTTATGCCGGCTGCCTCTCGGATTCGCTCCATAGTACGGATAAGTATGCGTGTGGTCTCGGTGATGTTCTCTATCTCGGTAGCATTGCCCACAGGGTCGGTGATCCATCTGTAGAAAGAGGCCGCCTCGCCCCCCATAACATGACGGGAAACATCCCTTCTGTGAAGCGGTGTGCGCTCTCCTTTATGGCTTACAAGGTCGATGCTGTCTATATGCTCTATGGCACGCAGCGACAATATCCCCTCATCGCCCTGAATAGTGCTGTCGCTGTGGCTCTCGCTCATCTTGGAGTAGGATATGACCACCGATTTATCGCCATACCCTAAAATCGCTCCCCCCGCACCGTCGGCACCCGTGCGCATAAATACTGCATGTGCCGACACGCTCTCGGGTTCTCCGAAAAGTCGCACAGCAAGATAAACACTGTACACCCCCATGTCCATAAGACAACCTGCCGCAAGATCAGGGCGGAAGATGTTCGGGGTATGCCCCGCCTTGTAAGCGGGATATTTCGAGGAGTAGCGGGAAAAATCGAAGTGGCAAAGATGGATGTCGCCCACCTGTTTCATGGACCGCTCGAGTATATCCATCTCGGGCATATGCAGAAGTTTTATGGCCTCCATAAATATGAGGTTTTTCTCATGTGCGATACCCAGCAGCTCCTCAAGTTGCTCCGAGGTGACCACACAGGTTTTTTCGCAAATAACATGTTTGCCACCCTGCAAAAGTCGCTTTGATTGGGGGTAATGAAATATATTGGGACTGGCGATATACACAGCATCTATATCGGGGCTGTCGGCCAGCTCGTCCATATCGGTGAAGATTTTTTCCACCCCATGCTTTGCCCCAAACTCACGTCCGTTTTTCTCGTCACGTGAATATATACCGCTGAGCACAAGCTCGGGGGCGGCCTGTTTTGCGCCTGCAATAAATGAATCGGTTATCCAACTTGTGCCTATTGTTGCATAGCGAACCATGATATTATCTCCTTACATTTATCATATTTCTCCATTTTATTTTTCTAATTACCAGTATACCACAAATTTTTATTTTGGTACATACTACGGTGTGATATATGAATGATTTTGTCTCACATGCCAACAATAGGGGTGAAATATTTATGAAAGGGAGAATAGCCATGTATCATAGCACACACACCGATGGGGATATCCCCCCCGGTTTCAGCATCTACCCCCCAAGACATCTCCCGCCCCACCATATACGACAAAAGCACTACATGATAGCAGAAAATCATAGAAATCAGGGCACAAAAGGTTGGCAAGAGGTGGAAAAGTATGCTATAATTACCACTCGGCGGGGGTATGTGCCAAGACAGGCACCCCCCATGTCTTGAAAAACAAATTATTTCACCCAAGAATGGAGATGTTGGCCATGGCTCATAAACTCGAGCGCACCCAACTGACAGAGGGGGTTTTCTTCTCTGCGGTGACCGATTCAAAGTTTAAGCACAACCGCATATCTATAAGCTTTATCACACCCCTAAAAAAAGAGACGGCTGCCGATAACGCAGTGGTGCCGTTTTTGCTTCGTCGAGGTTCAAAATCCTGCCCCGATTACACCGAACTCGAGCGCAAACTGTGCCGTCTGTACGGTGCATCACTCGATGCCGATGTCTCAAAGGTGGGTGAGTATCAAATCGTTGGCATCTCGGTGCAGTGCATAGACGACCGCTACTCGCTTGAGGGAGAGAAAATAACCGCACAGTGCGCCGCCTTGCTTGCCGATTTGGCCTTTGACCCATGCATCATAAATGGGCAGTTTGACGAGGAAATCACAGCCCGAGAGCGGGAGTTTTTAGTCGATACCATTGCCGCTGAAATAAATGATAAGCGCAGTTATGCCCTGCGCCGCTGCAAGGAGCATATGTGTGAGGGTGAGGCTATATCTCTGCGCAAATACGGCGAACTGGACAGCGCTGCAGCCATAACCGGCGGGAGTGCCGCAACCGCCTACCGCAATCTGCGGGAAAAGGCCAATATAGAGATTATGTTTGTGGGAAGCGGTTCGCCCGCCTCTACCCGGGACATATTTAAGAATTTATTTGCGGGTATAAAACGCTCGGCTCACATATATAAAATAGCCGACCGCAAGCCCGCCCCTGCCACACCACGTGAGCACATCGAAAAAATGGAGGTGGCGCAGTCCAAGCTTGTTATGGGACTTAGAGTGGATGCTGTGGGCGACTACTCACAACTTCGCCCTGTGAGGGTCATGGCGGCACTGTTGGGCGGTACCCCCTTCTCACGACTATTTGTAAATGTGCGGGAAAAACTCAGCCTGTGTTATTACTGTGCCGCCCGCTATGATGGCGCAAGTGGTCTGCTTAGCATAGATAGTGGCATCGAGGCCGAAAATAAGCAAAAAGCTCAGGACGAAATCATGGCTCAAATCGAAGTCATAAAGCGGGGTGAGTTCACCGACGAGGAGCTTATATCCACAAAACTCGCCCTGGGTGGTAGCATGAGTGCCGTGTGTGATTCACAGGGAGCACTCGAATCGTGGTACCTCACCCAAATATTTATGAACAGTGATATATCACCCGAGGAAAATGCCAAGGCCATAAACAATGTCACCAAAGAGCAAATTGTACAGGCAGCAAGGGAAGTACACCTCGATACCGTGTACTTTCTTACAGATGAAAAAGGAGGGGATACAGAGTGAAAAACATAATAAAATCCCCAAGACTCGGTGAGAGCTATATAAAAGTAGAGCACAGCTCGGGGCTTACAATACTCATGTGCCCCATGAAGGGGTTTTCGACGGCCTATGCCATGTTCGGCACACAGTATGGATCGGTGGATACCACCTTTAAGACGGCCGAGGACAGCGATTTTGTGACAGTTCCCGAGGGTATCGCTCACTTCTTGGAACACAAACTTTTTGAGAGCGAGGACGGCGACGCATTTGCGCGCTATGCCGCCACAGGGGCCTCGGCCAATGCATTCACCTCATTTGATCGCACTGCCTATCTGTTCTCCTGCTCCGAGAATTTTAAGGAGTCCATGGAAATACTGCTCGACTTTGTCACCCATCCCTATTTCACCCCCGAGACGGTGCAAAAGGAACAGGGCATTATAGGCCAAGAGATACGCATGTATGACGATGTGGCCGACTGGCGGGTTATGTTCGGTCTACTGGGGGCGGTGTATCACAATCACCCTGTGCGTATAGATATTGCCGGCACGGTCGAGTCGATTTCCAAGATAGATGCCGATTTGCTTTATCGTTGTTACAACACATTTTATAACCTGCATAATATGGTGCTGACGGTGGCCGGCAACTTTGAGCCAAATGTGGTGCTCGAGCTTGCTGATAAAATCTTAAAACCCGCACCTGAGATGGAGATAACTCGCAAGTCCCCCCCCGAACCCGAGGGGGTCAAGACCGATAGGGTCGAAATAAATCTGCCTGTCGCCACCCCTATGTTCCAGTTTGGCTTTAAGGGTGAGGCCGGCGATGCCAAGACTAATTTAAGACATCAGGTGCAAAACGAAATACTGCTTGAAATAATTTTGGGCGAATCCTCGCCACTTTACCGCAGACTTTATGACAGCGGGCTAATAAATGCCACATTTGAGTATGAAGTTATGGGCGGACGTGATTATATTACCTGCCTGTGTGCCGGTGAGAGCCGTGACCCCGACGCCGTGGCCACCGCTGTAAAAGAAGAAATCGAGCGGGTACAGCGTGAGGGCATAGATCCCGAGGCCTTTGCCTACTGCAAAACAGCGTCATACGGTCGCTATATCGGTATGTTCTCAAGAGTGGAGGCCATTGCAGGGCTTATGATGCTCTCCCACTTTGCAGGGGTCAATATGTATGACCTACCCGAGTGGGTGGCCGAGGTGACACTCGAGGAATTGACCGAGCGACTTAATAAGGATTTTAATACAGGGCGGTGTGCACTGTCCATTGTAAGCCCTACAAAATAAACTGTGCCGTGGGGGTGGTTTGGCAGTGCTGGCCAAACCGCCTGCGGCAAAACGGAGGTCATAATTATGTCGGATACTATTACATTTGCAGGCCTTGGAATAGAGCTTGCGGTAAATCCTATTTTAGCCAAGATAGGCCCCCTTAGCATCCATTGGTACGGCGTTATAATCGCTGTGGGATTTTTGCTTGGTACTTTGGTGTACAGTCGTCTTTGCCCTAAGTTTGGGGTGAATGCCGACCGAGCTTTTGATGTGCTCATGGCGGCACTTATAGGGGGGATAATCAGCGCCCGCCTTTATTATGTGGCGTTTTCATGGGAGAATTATAAGGACGATCCTATATCGATGTTTTACATATGGGAGGGTGGTCTTGCCATTTATGGCGGGCTTATCGGCGGTTTTATTGTGGCTATTTTGATGTGCAAACTGCGTGGGGTGAAAATCCTACCCACACTCGATGCGGCGGCGGTGGGACTTCTCCTTGCCCAGGCTATAGGGCGCTGGGGTAACTTTGTAAACATGGAGGCCTTTGGTAGCAATACCACCCTGCCTTGGGGTATGACCTCCAATACCATTTCGACCTATCTATCCCACATTCAGGAGAGTATGGCGGCACAAGGGGTTATTATCGACCCATCAATGCCGGTGCATCCCACATTCCTTTATGAATCACTTTGGAATTTACTTGGCTTTGCCATTATTTTGTTTTGGCTTGCCCCCCGTCGTAAGTTTGACGGTCAAGTGCTACTTGCCTACCTCGCTTGGTATGGGGCGGGCAGAGCTTGGATTGAAGGACTGCGCACCGACAGCCTTATGTGGGGTGATTTTAGAGTATCGCAGGTGGTGGCTATAATATGTGCTGTGGTATGCGTGGGTATAATGGTCTATATACTGCACAAAAAGGAACTGCCCCCACTTTACAGAACCACCTATGAGAGCATCCTTGCCGTGGGCGGGGAGCTGTACATAAAGCAAAAATCACAGGGGGAGGAGTCCGAGCAGGACAGTGATACCCCCGAGGTGCAGAGTGTGGATAAGGCAGAGGAACCACAAGCCCAGCCGGAATGGGCAGAGGTCACAGCTGTCGGTGAAACCTTGGAAGAACAGGTCGAAGAGCAAATCGAGCAAGAAGTCGAGCCGATCGAGGAACAAGTAGCTGCCGAGGAGACAACCCAGCAGACCGAGGAGGAAAAAAAGTGATGTCAGCACAGATAATGGACGGCAAGGCGGTTTCGGCCGACCTTCGCCTAAAAATAAAGGACGAGACGGCACAGCTTGTGTCAAAGGGAATAACTCCGGGGCTTGCCGTGGTTATAGTGGGGGATGACCCCGCCTCCCACACATATGTAAATAACAAGGAAAAGGGCTGTGCCGAGGTGGGGTTTTACTCCGAGGTACACCGACTGCCCGCCGACACCACCCAATCAGAGCTTATGGCCTTGGTGCAAAAGCTCAATGCACAGGAGAGTATACACGGTATATTGGTGCAGTCGCCCTTGCCCTCTAATCTCGACGAGCAGGCGGTTATATTGGCCATAGATCCGGGTAAAGATGTGGATGCGTTTTCGCCTTATAACGTGGGGAGTATTATGATAGGGGATTATCGCTTTTTGCCCTGTACCCCCGCCGGGATAATGGAGATTTTGGCAGCGTATGATATAGACCCCAAGGGCAAAGAATGTGTGGTTATTGGGCGCAGTAATATTGTGGGCAAGCCCATGGCTATGCTACTGCTACACAGCCATGGCACGGTCACCATATGCCACAGTCGCACAAAAGACCTCGCCGAGGTATGCCGCAGGGCTGATATACTTGTAGCGGCGGTGGGCAAGGTCGATTTTGTCACGGCCGATATGGTAAAGCCGGGTGCGGTGGTTATAGATGTGGGCATGAACCGCAACGCCGAGGGAAAACTGTGTGGCGATGTGGATTTCCCCGCCGTAAAGGAAGTGGCCTCATATATCACCCCCGTTCCGGGCGGTGTGGGTCCCATGACCATAACAATGCTACTGAAAAATACACTGATTGCGGCCAAGGCCAAAATTTGAGCAAGTTGCAATAAGCTGAAAGGAAGTTATATACATGTCAGGACATTCCAAATGGAGCACCATAAAGCGCAAAAAGGAGGCCACCGACGGCGCACGCGCCAAGGTTTTCACCAAGGCGGCACGTGAGATTTCGGTGGCTGTTAAAGAGGGGGGCGCTGATCCGCTCTCCAATACAAAGCTGAGGGACTGCATCGCCAAGGCCAAGGCCAACAATGTGCCCAATGATAATATAGACCGCATCATAAAAAAGGCGGCGGGCAGTAAGGATGCCAACAACTTTGAGGAGATTGTCTATGAGGGGTATGGCCCAAATGGTGTGGCGGTCATCGTCGAATCGCTGACCGACAACCGCAACCGTACAGCGGGGGAAGTGCGCCATTATTTTGATAAATATGGTGGCAACCTCGGACAGAGCGGGTGTGTGTCATTTATGTTTGAGCGCAAGGGGGTTATAATCATAGAAAATGATACCCTGAGTGAGGATCGCCTTATGGAGGACTGTTTTGAGGCGGGTGCCGATGATTTTGAATATGAAGACGGCGTGGCCGAGATTTACACCGAGTCGGGTAGTTTAGGTAAGGTGCGAGAGGCGCTTGAGGGTAAGGGTTACAGCTTCCGGTCGGCCGAGGTGGCCTATATTCCCTCGACCTACGCCACCATAGACGATGTCGCTCTGCGAGAGAAGATGAATAAACTTCTCGATATGCTCGAGGACAACGACGATGTGCAAAATGTTTGGCATAACTGGGAAATCACAGATTAGAAAATGGCGAAGTTTTAAGGGCGAGACCTCGGGGACGCCGTCCCCGAACCCTGCGATTTCCCCAAAAAATCGAGTAAAACTTTAAATAGCCCACCTGCGAAGAGAGCAGGTGGGCTGAACTTTTATGCAGTCTTCACATCCCCACCTCCGCCTATCATTTGGTTTACCCCCCCACCCAAAAAATCGTGGCGGGGCATTGTTTGCGGGTTGTTGTTATGTTTTCGGGCGTCCAATGACCGCCCCTACCTATCATCTCTTCTCTAACTTGTCACATTTCACAATTACAAATACCTTATATGTGACATTTAGACAAAACAGGTTATGAATTGGAAAAAAACAGTATAAATTTCTAAGTTTTTTTATAGTACGACAAAGATTTTTCTATCGATTTTTCATTTCAAATGCAATACAATTGCCATAGTCCCAAACGAGTGTTTGGGTGAAAAAAGTATTAACAATCTAAGGAGGAACAAAACGTGAACAAAAGAATTCTTGCAATACTACTTTCCCTTGTTCTTATGATGGCACTGGTAGCCTGTGGCTCTACACCTGCTGAGCCCGAGGCTGAGGTTGCACCCGAGTCCGAGGCCGCTCCCGAGGGCGAAGCCGCACCTGAGGGTGATGCCGCTCCCGCTTCCGACGTAAATGCCGCAGTATTCTACTATGATTTCTCTGATGTTTACATCTCGAGCGTGCGTGCAAGCATGGACGAAAAACTGACCGCACTGGGCGTTACTTTCCAGAACTATGACGGTGGTAACAACCAAGCCACCCAGACCGATCAGATCAACACAGCTATCACAAATGGCGCCAATCTTCTGATTGTCAACATCGTTGAGACCTCTTCTCCCGATGCTGCTCAGGGTGCAGTCGATGCCGCTAAGGCCGCTGATATTCCCATCGTATTCTTCAACCGTGAAGTTGCAGACGAAGTGGTAAGCAGCTACGAGAAGTGCGCCTTTGTTGGCACAAATGCCCCCGAGGCAGGCCACATGCAGGGCGAAATGATCGGCGCATACCTTGCCGAGAATTACGACGCAGTTGACCTCAACGGCGATGGTAACATCTCCTATGTAATGTTCAAGGGTCAAGAAGGCAACGCAGAGGCTGATGCTCGCACCCAGTTTGGTGTTGAGGATGCCGACGCAGTTCTGACCGAGGCCGGCA
>CAYJGR010000020.1:0-14812 GCA_964370005.1 uncultured Oscillospiraceae bacterium | reverse complement strand
GCTCGCACCCAGTTTGGTGTTGAGGATGCCGACGCAGTTCTGACCGAGGCCGGCAAACCCGCACTCGTATTCTATGATGCAAACAATGCTTCCAAGTACCTGGTTGATCAGGACGGCAAATGGTCTGCCGCCGCTGCTACCAACTATATGAACACCATTTTGGCTGAGTACTCCGAGGCCAACAACAACATGATCGAGCTTGTTATCGCCAACAATGACGGCATGGCCGAGGGCGCAATCTCCTCGCTCCAGACTGCCGGCTACAACAATGGCGATGGCGGCCCCACAATCCCCGTATTCGGCGTTGATGCCACCGATTCTGCAAAACAGCTGATCGGCGAAGGCAAAATGACCGGCACAATCATGCAGGATGCTGTGGGTATGGCTGACACCATCTGTGCACTGGTTGCCAATGTAAGTGGCGGTGCCGCACTCATGGATAACACCGACAGCTACAATGTTGACGAAGGTGTTGCCAAGATCCGTGTACCTTACGGCGTATACACCGGCTAAGATAGAATAGAAACCGCAAACGGTATTCCCTGTCGCCGGATTTTGACCGACAAAATGGCGGGGCTTCTAAAACAGAAGTCCCGCCATTTAGATGTTAGAAAAGGGCTTTTAAGGGCAAAGGTCAAGGGCAACTAATAGCTAATGACTAATAGTGAAGAACTATGGTATCGTTTTACGATTATTTTGTATTTAAGGTCAAGGACATAGGGCGATAGGTTGTGTCGTGCACTCCGCTTTTCCGCTTGGGCGGCAGCTTTGGGGCGCACGTACATGAGTCCGAGACCGGGGGGCAGTCACGGACATCAGTACGCACACCTCAAAACTACCCCCCAACCAAAAAATCGTAGCGCAAATATATGCCCTTTTCTATTTTCTATAAAATTAAAACCCTTGCTAAACCCTCGTGCTATATTAGGGCGAGGCCTTAGCAAAGGTTTTAGAGGTAAGATATTTAAGGAGGAGACATATGGAGCAAACAGTACTGCTTGATATGCAAAATATCCACAAGGAATTTCCGGGCGTAAAAGCTTTGGACAATGTATCACTCAAGGTGCGCCCGGGTACGGTACATGCCCTCATGGGTGAGAACGGTGCCGGCAAATCCACTCTGATGAAATGCCTGTTCGGTATATACCGAAAGGATGCGGGTACTATCACCTTGGATGGCAAAGATATAAATTTCAAAAACTCCAAAGAGG
The DNA here is from genome assembly GCA_964370005.1 of uncultured Oscillospiraceae bacterium. Taxonomy (GTDB): domain Bacteria; phylum Bacillota; class Clostridia; order Oscillospirales; family Ruminococcaceae; genus Heteroruminococcus. The sequence continues at coordinate 13,601 of CAYJGR010000020.1, read as the reverse complement.
CACTCGAAAACGGTGTAGCAATGGTGCACCAGGAACTCAACCAAGCCCTCACCCGCAGCGTGCTTGATAATTTGTGGTTGGGTCGTTATCCAAAACTCGGCGGTTTTGTGGTCAGCGAGAGGATAATGCGCAAGCGCACCGAGGCTATATTTGAGGAGCTTGGTGTGAGCGTCAATCCTAAAGCCATCATGTCTACCATGCCGGTTTCACAACGCCAAATGGTGGAGATCGCAAAGGCAGTTTCGTATGATGCTAAGGTGATTGTATTTGACGAGCCGACCTCTTCACTGACCGAGACCGAGGTTGAACACCTGTTCCGCATTATAGGTATGCTCAAAGAGCGGGGCTGTGGTATCATTTACATAAGCCATAAGATGGAGGAGATACTGCGCATAAGCGATGAGGTTACAATCATGCGTGACGGTGCATGGGTGGCCACACGTCCCTCAAAAGAACTCACTATGGAGGAAATAATTCGCCTCATGGTGGGACGAGAACTTACAAACCGTTTCCCCGAGAAGACCAACACCCCCGATGAGATGATTTTAAGCGTCAAGAATATGTCGGGTAAATACACAAATCTTCATGATGTCAGTTTTGAGCTGCGTAAAGGTGAGATTTTAGGTGTAGCGGGTCTGGATGGTTCTGGACGCACCGAGTTACTTGAAAACCTGTTTGGTTATATGACAAGACAGGGTGGCGAAATTGAGCTACATGGCAAACAGTTACAAAACCGCACACCACGAGAGGCGATAAAAAACGGCTTTGCACTGCTCACAGAGGAACGGCGAGCCAGCGGAATATTCGGTATACTTGATGTGCGGGAGAATACAGTTATATCAAACCTTAAAAGCTATGTAAATTATGCCTGGCTCAGCAGCAAAAAGATGAAGACCGATACCGACTGGTCTATAGAGTCGATGCATATAAAAACACCCAGTCAAAAGACCCGTATACGTTCTTTGTCGGGTGGCAATCAGCAGAAAGTTATAATAGGGCGATGGCTACTGACAAAGCCCGAAGTATTACTGCTTGACGAGCCCACACGCGGTATAGATGTGGGTGCTAAGTATGAGATATATCAGCTTATAATCAATTTAGCGGCGCAGGGCAAGGGTGTTATAATGGTGTCGTCCGAGATGCCCGAACTGCTCGGGGTATGTGACCGCATCATGGTGATGTCGGGAGGACGCATAGCCGGCGAAGTCGATGCAAAACAGACAAGCCAAGAAGAAATTCTAACTCTGGCTGCAAAGTATGTGTAAAGAGGGGGAAGCATAATGAATAATTTTGTTGCAAGCTTAAAGACCGAGGACAGATGGGATATAAAGAAAATACTGGGTATGCTTTTGGATAATGCACTGTTTATAATTTTATTTATTGCGATAATCTACATAGCTATAGTAAACGAGAATTTTCTAAAGACAGCCTCGATAATAAATATTATTTCGCTCACAGCGGCATATTTACCGGCCGCTTTGGGTGTGGCAGGATGTATCGTACTGACCGGTACCGACCTGTCGGCCGGGCGTATAGTGGGACTTACAGCCTGTGTATCGGCCTCGCTTTTACAGGTGGTGGGTTCGGCTACCAAGATGTGGCCGGAACTTGGCACTATGAGTATATTTGTAGTTATACCTATAGCCATGCTTCTGGGTGCTGTGATAGGTGCCTTCAATGGGTTTTTTGTGGCAAGGTTTAAGCTACACCCTTTCATAGTGACGCTGGCCACCCAGCTTATCATCTACACACTCCTACTGCTCTATGTACAAATGGGCAACAACAACGGCACGGCCATATCGGGACTGGATGAGTCTTACACCGAATTTGTCAAGGGTTCGGTATTATCTATAGGCAATACCCCCATACCCAATTATGTATGGTTTGCCATAGTGCTTGCGGGTATCATGTGGTTTATTTGGAACAAGACCACCCTGGGTAAGAATATGTTTGCACTGGGTGCCAACGAGGAGGCCGCCAGTGTATCGGGTGTTAACGTTATGCTTACTACCATTGCGGTGTTTGCATTGGCCGGTGCCATGTACGGTGTCACAGGTTTTATAGAGGGTGCACGCATAGGTTCCAATACGGCCAATACCGGTGCGAACTACGAGCTTGATGCAATTGCAGCCTGTGTAATCGGCGGGGTGTCATTTGTGGGTGGTATCGGTAAAGTCCGAGGTATTATAATCGGTGTATTTATGCTAAGACTTATATTTGTAGGTCTGAATATGATTTCGATAGATCAAAACCTACAATATCTTATAAAGGGTGCTATCATCTTATTTGCATGTTCGCTTGATATGCGCAAGTATCTGGTGAAAAAATAACATTCCTTTCCCGTGAGGACGTGCATTTTGCCTGATTGCACGTCCTTTATATTTGCAGTCAATATAGTTTTATGATATGGTTAGATAAATCAAATTATCTTATATATGGAGCAAAGCATATGGATTATTACCGAGTCCTACTGGTTGACGACGAAGAAGATATACGACTTGGTATCAGCACTAAAATGGATTGGAGAGCGCTTGGTTTTGAGCTTGTGTGTCAGGCTGAAAACGGACAGGAAGCCCTTGAACTTGCCGAACAATACAAACCCGATGTGATACTGACCGACATAAAAATGCCGTTTCTGGACGGTTTGGAGTTGTGCCGACGGCTTACCCCCCGCCTTCCCGCCACTAAGTTTGTGATATTTTCAGGCTTTGACGAATTTGAGTATGCAAAGCAGGCCATCAGCATGAATGTGTTTGAATATATCCTAAAGCCCATAAATGCAGCAGAGCTTTGCGATGTGCTGTGTAAACTCAAGTTGCAAATAGACAAAGAGCGTGCCGAGCGTCGGGACAATGAAACACTACGTCGACGATATGAGGAATCTTTACCGCTACTACGTGAGATGTTTTTTTCGCAGTTATTTGAGGGGCGCATATCACCCGATCAAATATCACAGCGTGCGGCAAGATATGACCTTGATCTACAAAGCCCCGCATGGGTGGCGGCTCTTGTGATGGTTGATCAACCTCACAGTGACCATGAGCTGACCCTTTTATCGGTACAGCAATTTTTTGAGGATCACTTAAGGCTAAAAAATGCAAATTGCAGACCTTTTCTGCACAGCGGATGGGTGGCGCTTATCGTGGGCCTCACAAGCAGTGAGGATGTGTATGCCCTGACCGAGGAGATCAACAGGGTGTGCCAACTGGCCAAAAGTTACCTTGGACTTACCCTCACAGTGGGTGTGGGGAGTGTGTGCGAACATATAGGGGATCTGGGCGATTCGGTGAGTGGGGCAGGCAGTGCTCTTGATTACAGGGTACTCATAGGCACAGGGCGTACAATATATATCGCCGACCTCGAACCACAACAACACGCAAACATATCATTTGAGGAACAGGACAAACAGGAGCTGATAAATGCGGTGAAGCTTGGCACCCCCGAGGATGTACACAGGGTGGTGGGGGAGCAGATAGGGTGCATTGGGCGGGCAGGGCTTGCCATGTCACAATGTCATCTGTATTTTTTGACAATACTCACCTGCCTGTTTTCGCTCACCCGCACTGCCGAGATTGAACTCGATGAGGTATTTGGTAAGAGTTTTAAGGGCACGGTGAAAATTACCGATTTTGCCTCGCTTGAGGAGCTTGAGAGTTGGTGTATAGAATGTTGTCTGCGCCTGCAACGACGTTTGTCCCAACAACGTGCCACCTCAACAGGTCGTCTGATAGAAAAAGCCAAGGCGTTTATAGCCGAAAACTACTCGGACAGCGAATTGTCAGTCGAGCGACTTTGCAAGCATCTTCATCTAAGTCCCACATATTTCTCGACCGTATTCAAACGAGAAACCGGCATGAGTTTCACAGGTTATGTCACCGAGGTGCGCATGGAAGCGGCATTGACACTGCTACGTGACACCGAGGAAAAAACCTATTTAATTGCCGAGCAAACGGGCTATCAAGACCCAAATTATTTTAGCTATGTATTCAAAAAACACTTTGGGGTATCTCCCACAAAGTACCGTGCAAAGTAAGCAGAGGGATGTACATGTACCGTTTTTTTGTGTCGGCCATGGAACCGTGGCGAAAATTTTATAGGCGTTCCAGCATACAAATGATCCTGTCGCTATCCTTTACAGCGGTAGCGGTAGCCGGCATGGTCATATTGGGGCTAGCTTTGCTATTTCGTTTTTCGGCGCTGGACAATGAGCAAACGGCCGACGCAAGTGAGCAGGTGCTCGCGCAGGTCAACTTAAACCTTGACTCGTATTTACGCAATATGATGGGGGTGTCGGATACCATGTACTACACCGTCATCAAAAATACCGACCTCTTGTCGCAGAGCCTTGACGATGATATGAGCCTGCTTTATGAGAGTAGCCGTGACTCCATAGTATCGATTGCAGTATTTTCGAGCGAGGGGGAGCTTGTGTCGGCGACACCACTGCCCACCCTGAAAAATAATGTCAGCCCCCAAGAGACCGATTGGTTTATCACGGCCAGTCAGCGCATAGAAAATTTGCATTTCTCCACCCCACATGTACAAAATCTGTTTGTAAATACCGATTATCAGTACCGCTGGGTGGTGTCACTCAGTCGTCATGTTGAGCTGACAAGCGGGGGGGTTACACGAGGAGGAGTATTGCTGGTCGATATGAGCTTTGTGGGAATAGAGCAAATTTGCCGCAATGCAAAACTTTCACCCGACAGCTACCTATATCTTATAGACGATAGCGGTGAGATAATATATCACCCCCGCCAACAGCTAATATATGCCGATTTGTTGGAGGAGAACAACATTGTGGCGGCAGGGTACACCGATGGAAGCCATGAAGAGGAGTTTTTGGGCGAAAACCGCCAAGTCACCATAAAAACGGTGGGTTATACTGGGTGGAAATTGGTGGCGGTGACCCCTACAGATAATTTGTGGGATGATCTCAGTCCGCTGATGTTATTTGCACTGTTCACACTTTTCTTTTTTATATTCTTACTGGTATTTATCAACTTACAAATATCTGAGCGGATATCTAAGCCGATAAAGGCGCTTGAAAGTTCTGTAAAAGCGTTGGAGGCGGGGGAAGAATCGGTGAATTTGAGTGTGGGAGGCCCTTACGAGATAGAACATTTGAGCAGTTCCATCGAATCTATGGTATCCACCATGCGTCATCTTATGGACGATATAGTACGCCAAGAACGCTCAAAGCGCCGCAGTGAACTGGATGTGCTACAATCCCAAATAAACCCACATTTTCTCTATAATACCCTCGATTCGGTGGTGTGGATGAATGAAAACGGTCGCACCGAGGAAGCAATACTTATGGTTACCTCGCTTGCAAGGCTTTTCCGCATATCACTAAGCCGTGGCAATATAATGATCCCAATTGAGGATGAGCTTGAACATGCCCGCCACTACATGAATATACAAAAAATGCGCTATAAAAACCGTTTTGAGGTGGATATAGATGCCGACCCCGAAATAAAAGGACTTTATTCCATAAAACTTATGGTACAGCCGATACTTGAGAATGCCATATATCACGGCATGGCCATCGCTGATGAGGATGCGAAAATCAGCGTGAAGGCATTTATGGATGGGGAGGATGTCATAATTGAGGTGTCGGATAACGGCCTGGGCATGACCCCTGAGGTGCTATCCAAACTGCTTGACCCCCACTACACCCCCGGCGATACAAAGGGTTCGGGTATAGGTCTGCGAAATGTACACCAACGCATAGGGCTTACATTTGGAGCGCAGTATGGGCTGTCCATTGAGAGTGAGCCCGACGAGGGCACAACCGTAAGAATTAGGGTTCCCGCCATAGGTGCCGCACAGGCCGAGAAGTACCAAAAGGAGGCCGAGTGATGAAAAAAAGAAGTATACTGCTTTTTGTCGTGTTTGCACTGGGAGTCGGCTCGATACTCTCACTTAGCCTTTCCGAGCTGTCGATATTACAATCGCCCGAGGAATTTGTGGGGATATCGGTCATTGTTAGAGATACCGACAACAGTGTTTGGGCAGTGGCCAGACAAGGCATGGAACAGGCCGCCGCAGATTTGAATGCAGAGGTGCGATTTTTGACCCCCGCCACTCAAAACAGTGTCAGTGCACAGCGTAACCTTTTGGAAAGAGAGGTGGAAAACGGTGCTGATGCCGTCATACTTGCCCCCGCCGATGTGACAGCGTTGAGCGATGATGTAAGCAGTGTCGCCAGAATGACCTCCATAGTGACACTTGAATCGGATATGTCACAAAGTGGTGCGGTGGCATGTATATCGCCTGACAATGCCGCTTTGGGAGAGGCCTTGGCCACCGAGGCGATGAAGAGTGCGCCCGAGGGGGGCAGATTTATTTTGGTGCACAGCAACTCGGGTAGTACGGGAATAAATGAGCGTGTACAGTCCGCCCAAACACTACTCAAACAGGCGGGTTTTGAGGTGATAAATTTGGCTATGGAGGGGGAGGAGTACATAACTTGGGAAGAACCTCCCGATGGTGTGATCTGCTTTGAGGCATATATCCTGCAACAACTTATGGCTCAATTTAAGACAATGGAGATGCCACCTATGCTCTATGGCACGGGCACGACGGCCGAGATTGCAGCGGGGCTTGAGCAGGGAACGGTGACGGTATTGGCCGCCCAGAATGAGTTTTCGGCGGGATACATTGCGGTGGAACAGGCCGTGTTGGCTGCCACCAATCGTGCGATACAGCCTACGGCACCCCTTACGTTTTCTATACTTTGTGCCGAAAACATGTATGAGATAGAAAATCAAAAACTGTTGTTTCCTGTCACGAGATAAGGTGTAACATTGACATATGGAGGGTGTTTACAATGCAAAGACGATTTAGATTATTATTATCGCTGTTATTAGTATGTATAGTGATTATGTTGTCGGCATGTGGGAAAACCACCTCCACCCAAGCCCCTACCATACGCATAGGTGTAGCGCTTTACAGGCAAGACGACACATTTATATCGACTGTGGCACAAAACCTCGAACAACTTGCACTCGAGCTTGAACAAGAGCAAAACATAAAGATAAATTTGAGTATAACAGACAGTGGGGGCAGTCAGGCCACCCAGAATGAACAGGTGGATCGTTTTTTAGACCTCGACTACGACGTTATATGTATAAATATTGTTGACCGCACTGCCGCTGCGGTGATAATAGACAAGGCGCAGGCGGCCGAGGTGCCGGTGATATTCTTTAATCGTGAGCCGGTGGAGGAGGATATGACCCGGTGGAGCGGCGCCTATTATGTGGGTTCACAGGCGGTGCAGTCGGGGTTATTGCAGGGTCATATTGTGCTTGATGCATGGCGAGAAAACCCGGAGGAAATCGACCTAAACGGAGATGAAATACTTCAATATGTTATGCTGGAGGGAGAACCGGGACATCAAGATGCACTCCTTCGCACCGAGTACAGCGTAAAAGTGCTATCCAGTGCGGGGGTATCATTGCAGAAGCTTGCAAACAACACAGCTAATTGGCAGCGGGGACAGGCCGCTGCTCTTATGGGGGAGTGGTTAGGGGAGTTTTCGGATCAAATAGAGGTGGTGTTTGCAAACAATGATGACATGGCACTTGGGGCTATAGATGCTTGTATAGAGGCCGGCATATCGTCCGAGGAGTTACCGTTTGTGGTGGGAGTGGATGCAACTCCTCCCGCACTACAGGCCATGAGGGATGGCACACTGCAGGGTACGGTGCTAAACGATGCGGAGGGTCAAGCACAGCAGCTACTGAGCCTTGCATGTGGGTTGGCACAGGGGGAGAACCCTGCCGATATCGCCGACATAGAGGATGAACACTACATATGGCTTGAGTATTCGGTGGTTACCCCACAATCCCTTGACACAATGCAGTGATAAAAAGAGATAAAATAACCCAGTAAAATATACAAAGCATCACAGGAGGCTCAGCATGAGTATGAGTGAGAGAGTGGAAAAGCGTATAGAAAGTGGCGAATATGACGAGGTTTTAGGCGAGCTATACGGCGCTGCCAATCGCAGTGCCGCCCGTAACCGTTGCAAAGAGGTTGCGGGAGGCTTTAAGGAGAGCTTTGGGGACGATGCTGAGGTGTTATTCAGCGCCCCCGGCCGCACCGAGATAGGCGGAAACCACACCGATCACCAGCACGGACGGGTGTTGGCCGCTGCTGTCAATTTAGATATTTTGGCTGCAGTACGTGAGAATAAAAGTGGGAAAATCCGTATAAAATCAAAGGGGTATCCCCTCGAGGAGATTGATCTTAGCGACTTGACGGCAAAACCCGAAGAAACAGGGGTGTCCATATCGATTATCCGAGGTGTGGCCGCACGATTTGCCGAGCTGGGATGTGAGCTGGGCGGAGTGGGCTTTGATGCCTATACCGTCTCTACCGTGCCGGGGGGCAGTGGGCTTTCTTCCTCGGCGGCCTTTGAGGTGTTGGTGGGCACAATTATCAACCATTTGTTTTGCGACAACACCATGACGGCGGTCGGCGTTGCCCAGATAGGCCAGTATGCCGAGAATGTTTTCTTTGGTAAACCCTGTGGGCTGATGGATCAAACGGCCTGCTCGGTGGGCAGCGTGGTGGCCATCGATTTTGATGACCCACAAAACCCCATTGTCGAGCAAATACCGCTTGATCTCGCCGCAAACGGCCATGCACTGTGTATACTCGACTCGGGGGCAGACCATGCCGACTTGACCGATGAATACGCCGCCATCCCTGCAGAGATGAGTAGGGTAGCCGAGTTTTTCGGCAAGAAGTTCCTGCGGGAAGTACCAAAAGAACAAGTGATGGACAACATATCGGCCCTGCGAAAAGCAACAGGGGATAGAGCTGTACTTAGAGCGCTCCACTTCTACGGCGACAATACCCGTGCCAAAATGCAGGCAGAGGCCATCAAGCAGGGGGAATTTGAGCGTTTCTTGGCACTGGTGCGAGAGTCGGGGCAGTCCTCGGCATTGCTACTGCAAAACATAACCCCAACCGGCGTGGTGGAACATCAGGAAATAATGCTGACCATCGCCCTGTGCAAGGAAATTTTGGGCGACAGAGGTGCTGTGAGGGTGCATGGCGGAGGATTTGCCGGAACGGTACAGGCATTTGTGCCCCTCGATATGCTCGAGGAGTTCAAACAGCGCACCGAGCAGGTGTTGGGTGAAGGTCGTTGTCATGTGCTATCGGTGAGATCTGTCGGCGGAATACGGTTGTAAACAATGCCTTGCGAAAGTATTTAGAGAGCACGATCAAGGGCCTGCCAATAAGGGGGGCATAGCAATAGACGCCGCCCCACCACGCCGAAGATGTGCCCAACTTTGGGGGCAGGTGAAAGTTTAAAAGTTTTCGTCCACCTTTTACAAAAGGTGGCAGGGGTTTGGGGACAGCGTCCCCGAGGTCTTACTGCTACTATCGCATTATATTTTTAGGAGAAATGGAGAATGAGAAATGGCTGAACTGCGCTGGAATCCCATAGCAAAAGATTGGATAATGGTGGCGGGTCACAGACAGGCACGCCCTACTATGCCCAAGGATTGGTGTCCCTTTTGCCCGGGCAGTGGCAAGGTGCCCGAAAAATTTGATGTACTGCGTTATCAAAACGACTTCCCTGCACTGAGTGTGCCACCCCACAACCCCGATGATGTGGCGGTGCCTCCCTTGTTCGAGGTCAGCCCCAACTACGGACGCTGTGAGGTCATACTTTACTCACCTGATCATCACGGTCAACTGCGTGACCTGGGCGACGAGCACGTGCACAAGTTGGCGGCGTTGTGGCAAGAGACATTTATTGATTTAAGCAGCGACCCCAACATAAAATATGTCTTTATATTCGAAAACAAGGGTGAAGTGGTAGGAGTGACCATGCCCCACCCACATGGGCAGGTCTATGGCTACCCATTTATGCCAAAAAAGATCGAGCAGGAACTGCAGTCTGCTGTGGAGCATCACAATAATAACGGCAAGTGCCTTTTTTGTGAGCTACTAAAGGCCGAGAAAGATGATGGGCGCAGGATAGTGTTTCAAAACGAATACTTTACGGCCTATATACCATTTTTCTCCCCGCTGACCTACGGCATACATGTGACGGCTAACTCACACATCCCACATATAGGTGTGATGAATAAACCACAACTTGATGCCCTTGGGGAGACGGTGCGCAGTGTGTCGGGTATGTATGATAGTCTCTTTGACACAAGTTTTCCTTATATGATGTGTATGCATAATGCGCCGGTTAATACAGATGATGATGCATTAACAAATGATGCATTTCATTTTCATATAGAATTTATACCTCCCATGCGCTCGGGTACGGTACAGCAGTTTTTTGCTTCATCCGAGACCGGCGTGGGGGTATGGTGCAACCCGAGCTGTCCGGAGGAGAAGGCAGGAGAGATGAGAAAGGCTTACGAAAAATATTGTAAAAATGGAGGGTAACAACAATGATGGAGAATATTTTGGTAGCAGGTGGAGCGGGCTATATAGGTAGCCACATGGTAGCTCTTTTGGTGGAAAAAGGTTATAATGTCATAGTGGTGGATAACCTCTCGACAGGGCACTGGCAGTCGGTCAATAACGCTACATTGCGGGTGGGCGACGTGCGAGATGTTGCCTTTATGGACAGTGTGTTCCATGAGATACCCATACACGGCGTAATTAACTTTGCAGCCTGTTCACTTGTGGGGGAGAGTGTCACAAATCCCCTGAAATACTACACAAACAATATCACAGGGGCGCAGGTTATTTTGGACAATATGAGAGCGCATGGCGTGGATAAGATTGTGTTTTCCTCGACGGCCGCAACCTATGGCGAACCCGAAAAACAGCCCATTGAGGAGAGCGACCGCACCTGTCCGACAAATCCCTACGGAGAGACCAAGCTTGCCATAGAGAGGATGCTGCATTGGTGTGATAAGGCTTATGATATACGCCATGTCGCACTGCGTTACTTCAATGCCGCAGGGTCCAGCCCTGCCAACGATATCGGTGAGGATCATAACCCCGAAACCCACCTCATACCTATCGTGATGCAGGCAGCACTGGGGGAGCGTGAGTTTATCGGCATATACGGCGACGATTACCCCACACCCGACGGAAGTTGTGTGCGGGACTATATCCATGTGCAGGACTTAGCACATGCCCACCTACTTGCACTTGAGTATCTTGACAAGGGTGGCAAAAGCGATGTGTTCAACCTTGGTAGTGGCGGTGGCTACTCGGTCAAGGAGATTGTCAAGCTGGCCGAGAAGGTTACCGGCAAGAAAATCCCGGTTAAGATACAGCCCCGCCGTGACGGTGACCCCTCAACCCTGATAGCCTCCAACAAAAAGGCAGCCGAGGTGTTGGGATGGAAACCGGAGCTACAACTTGAGCAGATACTCGCCGATGCATGGCAGTGGCACAGCGCCCACCCAAGCGGCTACGAAGGGTAACCGGGCATGATCTGTGTAAAGTCGTTTGGAGAGTGTCATTTGGGCCATATTGACATCATAATGCTGCAAAATGAGCATATATCGATGTCGGTATTATCACTCGGTGCCACTGTACAGTCGATCATGGTTCCCAACCGTGAGGGTAAGCATGTCGATGTCTGCCTTGGCTTTGATACCATCGACGACTATGTGAAAAATAGGGTTTATATGGGGGCGTGCGTCGGCAGGTATGCTAACCGCATAGCCGATGCAGGCTTTACCCTCGGTGGCCAACACCACACCATTACAGCCAACGAAGGCAAAAACCACCTTCACGGTGGGAATGTAGGGTTTGACAAAAAATTGTGGGATTACACCACCGATGAAGGGACAAATTCGGTGACTTTCACCCTCACCTCTCCCAATATGGAGGAGGGTTTCCCGGGGAATTTGAAGGTGACGGTCACATATGCGCTGAGTACACACACCCTTGAGATATCCTACACGGCTCAAACCGACCGAGATACCATAGTGAATCTCACCAACCACACCTATTTTAACCTATCGGGGCATGACAGCGGGACGGTGGAGAATCACACTATTAGCATAAATGCCGAGCATTACACCCCATTTGGTGAGGGCAATATCCCCACAGGTGAAATAGCACCTGTGGGGGGGGCTGTGGATTTGCGGCAAAAAACCCACATAGGTGATCGTATACATCTCGAAGAATTGTCGGGGAGTCGTGGGTTTGATCACAATTTTGTGTTGGCGCAGGGGCATAAGTCGGATGCGGCGGTGCTGTACAGTCCGACAAGTGGTATTCGCATGGATGTGCGCACCACAAAACCGGGGATGCAGCTCTACACGGCGGGATTCCTCGAGCGTACAACAGGCAAACATGGGGCAACATATGCCCCCCATCACGGTGTCTGCCTTGAAACCCAGTTTTATCCCAACTCCCCAAACTGCCCCCACTTCCCCTCGGCGGTTTTGCGGGTGGGGGAAACCTATCGCCACACCACAAGCTTTAGTTTTGGTATCGAGTGAGGAAATAATTATCTCACAATTGTTATTTTGTGGAAATTAAATAAAAAATAAAATTTTTATAGCAAAAAACTATCTTTTATGGTAAACTGTAGTTAAACCAACAGTATCGCAAAAGAAAGGGGACGCTATGAAAATTTTACTTGATACCGCAGACGTCATTCAAATCAAAAATATGCTACACTATTTCCCCATCGACGGAGTTACCACAAACCCTTCGATTTTGGCAAGAGAGGCTAATGATGTAAAGCACACCCTACTTAGCATCAGAGAGCTTTTGGGGGCGGATAGGATGTTGTTTGCCCAAGCCACTGCCCACGATAGCGCCGAGATCGTTTCACAGGCCACCGCCATGACAAAACTGCTCGGTGAGGAGTTTTACACCAAAATCCCCATAACAACCCAAGGTCTTAGAGCGGTTAAGATGTGCCGTGAGCAGGGGCTAAAAACCCTTGTGACGGCTATATTTACCCCCATGCAAGCCCTACTGGCCGCAAAGGCCGGTGCCGATTATGTTGCGCCCTATGTGGATAGACTGGACAACATCGTGTCGGATGGTGCCACAGTGGTGGGGGAGATTATAGAGCTTTACAAACTGCATGGCTACAAAACGCAGGTGTTGGCCGCCAGTTTTAAGAATATTCAGCAGATATACAGAGCGGCCGCCGTAGGGGCACATGGTGTAACCATGGATGCCAATCTGTGTGAAAAGTTGATATTCCACCCCTATACCGATCGCTCACTTGAAGATTTTGATATCGATTGGCGCAGTAAGTTTGGCGATAAGGGGATAGATGAACTTATTAAGGGATAACTAAGGATAGTTAGTAATTAAGGTCAAGGACACCACGCAGGTGCCCTTGACCTTTGACATTTCTAACTCCTAACAACTAATCGACAGGTACTACTTGCCCTCCGATTTCCCCCTTGGGAGGCAGCTTTTGTGCGCACGTACATGAGCCCGAGGACAAAGCGACGTCCACGGGCATAAGTGCGCACCCCCAAAAAAAACTACCCCCCAAGGGGGAAAGCGTAGCGCAGGCAGAGTAGGCGATCGGTGCAATATGGCGATAACTCACCACATTTTGAGAATATTTATATTTGACGTAGTCAAATATAAATTCGCCATGCCCGTAGGGCGGCATCTAAATAAAA
>CAYJGR010000019.1:0-29367 GCA_964370005.1 uncultured Oscillospiraceae bacterium | reverse complement strand
GGGGTAGGGGGTGGGGTGCCATGGGCGTACCGGCGCCCGTGGTTTTGGGCGGGCTTTAGGTACGTTCATGGCACCCTGCCCCCTACCACGGAAAAGCCAAGTCGAGGGCACAACTTTGCGCCTTATGTCCTTGTCCTTAATTTCCCACTCTTCTTAAAATCGTGCTTTCTTATATTATAAGCAATAAAAACCTGTTTTTCAACTAAAATTTAGAAACCTTTCGAAAACGACAGCTATCCCAATATATGGTAATTTTATTTGGTGAAATCTTACATAGTGACGGTGAAAATATCGGGTAAAAATAGAATATTTGACGATGGTGTGAGGATTGCTATTAAGGATTTAGAGAGTAGAAAAAGCCAAGGACACCCACACGGATGTCCTTGGCCTTATTCTGTTCGCTATCTTCTATTATCTGTCCTCTAAATCAGTACATTCCGCCCATTGCGGCTTGTTGGGCGGCCATTGCTGCGGCGGCACCGCCGTTTTCCTCGGGCTTGTCGGCCACAAGGGTTTCGGTGGTCAGTACCATGGAGGCTACCGAGGCGGCGTTCTGGAGTGCACTGCGGGAAACCTTGGTGGGGTCTACGATACCCGAAGCAATCATCTCGCAGTATTCCTCTTTGTATGCATCAAAGCCATAGCCGGTTTTGTTCGAACGACGGATGTTGTCGATAATTACCGAACCCTCAAGTCCTGCATTGGCGGATATCTGGCGGATAGGCTCTTCAAGGGCACGCAGTACTATAGCGGCACCGGTCTTTTCGTCGCCTTCACAGCTTGCAAGCACCTTCTCGACAGCGGGAATGGCGTTGATAAAGGCCACACCACCACCGGCTACGATGCCTTCTTCTACAGCGGCCTTGGTGGCCGACAGGGCGTCCTCTATGCGCAGTTTCTTTTCTTTCATCTCAACTTCGGTAGCGGCACCTGCCTTGATAACAGCTACACCGCCCGAGAGTTTAGCAAGACGCTCTTGAAGCTTCTCGCGGTCAAAGTCGGAGGTGGTCACCTCGATTTGTGCCTTGATTTGGCCGATGCGTGCGGTGATGTCCTCGGTACTGCCTGCACCGTCAACAATGATGGTGTTTTCCTTGGTCACCTTTACCTGACGTGCACGACCGAGCTGTGCCATCTGGGTATCCTTAAGCTCATATCCAAGCTCGGTGCTGATAACCTGACCGCCTGTGAGGGTGGCGATATCCTGCAGCATCTCCTTGCGACGGTCGCCAAAACCGGGAGCCTTGACAGCAACACAAGTGAATGTGCCACGCAGTTTGTTCACAATAAGGGTGGACAGCGCCTCGCCCTCTACGTCCTCGGCCACTATGAGTAGCTTTTTGCCGGCCTGTACCACCTGCTCAAGTAGGGGCAGAAGTTCTTGGATGTTGGCGATTTTCTTATCGGTGATAAGCAGAAGAGCCTCGTCGAGTACGGCCTCCATCTTCTCGGTGTCGGTCACCATGTAGGGGGTGATGTAGCCACGGTCAAACTGCATACCCTCTACAACTTCGCTGTAGGTCTCGGCGGTCTTGGACTCCTCAATGGTGATGACGCCGTCGGCCGAAACCTTTTCCATAGCCTCGGAGATAAGCTGACCGATGGTCTCGTCACCGCAAGAGATGGTGGCAACACGGGTGATATCGGCCGAACCTGCCACCTTCTTGCTGTTGGCAACGATGGTCTCGACAGCGGCATCAACAGCCTTTGCAATGCCCTTGCGCACAACCATGGGGTTTGCACCGGCGGCCACGTTCTTCATGCCCTCACGCACAAGTGCTTGGGCAAGCAGGGTAGCGGTGGTGGTGCCGTCGCCTGCGGCGTCGTTTGTCTTGGTGGCAACTTCTTTTACAAGCTGGGCGCCCATGTTCTCGAATGCGTCTTCAAGCTCGATATCCTTGGCGATGGTCACGCCGTCATTTGTGATAAGGGGTGCGCCGAACTTCTTGTCCAACACAACATTGCGACCCTTGGGGCCAAGGGTGATTTTTACGGCGTTGGCCAACTGGTCAATGCCCGATTGTAGCGATTTTCTGGCCTCTTCGCCAAATATAACTTGCTTTGCCATAATATTTTTCCTCCAATAATAATCAGAATTTTAAGGGCTTTATTACTCAACGATGGCCAAAATATCACCCTGCGAAAGGATGGTATACTCGATATCTTCAATCTTGACCTGTGTGCCGGCGTATTTGCTCATGAGCACCTTGTCGCCAACTTTGAGTGTCATAACAACTTCTTTACCCTCGACAAGTCCGCCGGGGCCTACGGCTACAACTTCGGCAACCTGGGGTTTCTCTTGGGCGGCGGCGGTCAGGATGATACCGCTCTTTGTGGTTTCTTCGGCCTCAAGCATTTTGATGACCACACGGTCGGCAAGGGGCTTAATTGTCATAATAAATAACCTCCATATATGCAAATTATTTGCGGATTATTAGCACTCTCTATTGGTAAGTGCTAATCGCTAATCATTATTTTATCTTTTTTTTCGTAAAAATCAAGGGTTTTTTTAGAAAAAATCCCGCAAAGGGCAATTTTTACAATTTGTTAATAGTAATAAGTCCGAACATTTGCTATTTATCACTTTACACATAACGTCTTTCGGGGTATCATATAGAATGGATGCAAAATATACGGCGACTGTAAGCTGTTTTAGGAGGATATAACCCATGAAATATCAATTTACAAAGATGCACGGCGCAGGCAATGACTATATATATATGTACTGCCCCCATACCCCGCCCAAAGACCCCGCCGCCCTGTCGCAGTATGTCTCGGATAGACGCTTTGGCATAGGTTCTGACGGGCTTGTGCTTATACTGCCCTCACAGCAGGCCGATTTTAAGATGCGTATATTTAACGCTGACGGTTCCGAGGCCATGATGTGTGGCAATGCCACCCGCTGTATCGCCAAATATGTCTACGAAAATGGCCTGACCGATAAAACCACTGTGGACCTTGAAACAAACAGCGGTATAAAAATATTGGTGATGGAGGTCAAAAACGGCGTGGTGGAACAGGTCACAGTCGATATGGGCGCGCCTATACTCACCCCCGCACAGATACCAATAGATGCCGACGGCGAAAACTACATAGATCAACCCTTGGAGGTGGAGGGTAAACAGTGGAATATCACGGCCGTGTCGATGGGCAACCCCCATGCGGTGCTGTTTGTAGAAGATGTGGATGGTCTCGACCTTGAAACTATCGGCCCTAAGTTTGAACACCATCCCTTGTTTCCACAGCGGGTTAACACCGAGTTTATAAAGATTATCGACAAAAATACGCTACAGATGCGGGTGTGGGAACGTGGTTCGGGCGAAACTTGGGCATGTGGCACAGGTGCGTGCGCCGCCTTGGTGGCCGCCGTGTTGTGTGGACACTGTGAGCGTGGGCAGGCCGTCACCATAAAGCTGCGTGGCGGTGATTTGGTTATAACCTGGACAGAGCAGGGGAGTGTCCTCATGCGCGGAGGGGCGACGACGGTGTGTACGGGTGAGGTTGAGTTTGGCGGGTGAGAAGGGTAATTAGTAGTGAGTAATGAGTAATGATTGTATCGCTTTGCGATGGATTTGTATTTAAGGGCGTGGGCGGTAGGCTGTGCTACGCCGTGACTATATTGTATGAGAGGTGCAGTTCATGGCAATATTCATACTCCTGCTAATAACTGCGTTTTTCGCCTATCTTATCTATAAAATGCTGGCACAAAAGAGCCTTAAAATACTGGGTAATAGCTATGTAAGAATAATACTGGCGACTCTGGTACCATACATGATATTTGCCCTTGTGAACATACCGTTTTTTGGGGATAGAGAGGCCTATGGCACGATTTATTTTATCAATATTCGCACAATGATTTTAGCTTTGCACTATATTCGGGATGTCACATTTTTCTCGCTGTACTGCTTTTTGCGCACCTCGAAAAACGTAAAAATGAGGTGGATAATCATTCCGGCGGTGGCAATACATATTGTATTATTTATAGCGGTTTATCCCATAAGTGGGTTTTTATGGTGGGCGATATGAGTTAGCGATTAGACGTTAGATATTAGGGCTTTGTGTTAACACCGCATAGTTGAGGTCAAAACCCAAAAGCAACGCCCAAAAGCCCTTGACCTTCGCCCTTACCTAACCCCTAATCTCTAGGCTCTAACAACTAAATGCGGAGGAAATACAAATGGACTACATAATCATAGCCCTACTATGCGTGGTGGCCATACTCTTGGTGGTGCTCATACTAAAATCCGGCCGACAATCGGGGGCGGACAGGCAACTACAGGCCTTGCGGGGCGAGATGATGGATGCTATTGAGCGAAATGGGCGGGGGACAGTCGATTTCCTACACAAACAGCTCGAACAACAAAATGCCGCCCAAAAGCATATGCAGGAGCAACTGACAGCCCTTGAAACACGCCGTTTTCAGGAGTTCGGCGAGGGGATACAGAATAACATCACCACCCTGCGACGCACCGTGGGAGAGATGAGCGAGAGTCTTGATAAGCGGTTTGAGAGCTTCCAAAAGGGCTTTGAGGGGCGTGTGGCCGTCATGCAGGAGAGCAACGAGAAAAAACTCGAGGAGATGCGGGCGACCGTGGACGAAAAACTGCAAAAAACCCTTGAGGAGCGCATAAATCAAAGTTTTAAGCTTGTAAGTGAGCGCTTGGAGCAGGTTTATAAATCGCTCGGAGAGATGCAAAAATTGGCCACAGGGGTGGACGACCTTAAAAAGGTGCTGTCCAATGTCAAAACGCGTGGCATATTGGGCGAGGTTCAACTCGGAGCGATACTTGAACAAATCCTAAGCCCCGAACAATACGACACAAACGTCGCCACAAAGAAATTCTCCCAAGAGCGGGTCGAATACGCCGTAAAACTGCCGGGCGAGAACGACGAGTTTGTCTACCTGCCCATAGATGCAAAATTCCCCATGGATGCCTATCAGAATTTGCTTGATGCCTATGATACAGCAGACGCCAGAGCTGTGGAGGAGGCCGCAAAGGTGCTTACCTCCCGCATAAAGCTGTTTGCCAAGGATATCAGCAGTAAGTACATAGATGTGCCCTATACCACCGAGTTTGCAATAATGTTCTTGCCGCTTGAGGGGTTGTATGCCGAGGTGGTGCGGCGGGGTATGGTGGAGGAACTGCAAAAGCTGAAGATAAACATCGCAGGCCCCACCACCATGGCGGCACTGCTCAGCTCCCTGCAAATGGGCTTTAAGACGCTGGCGATACAAAAGCATTCCAGTGAGGTGTGGGCGGTACTCGAGGGGGTCAAGCAGGAGTTTGTCAAGTTTGGCGATGCGCTGGACAAGGCGCAAAATCGTATGCGCATGGCCTCGGACGAGCTTGAAAACCTTGTGGGCACCCGCACCCGTGCCATAAATCGCAGGCTAAAAAATGTAACGCTTGCCCAGATGGAGGATAAGGGTGAGTTTATGTTGGAGGAGTAAGCATATAAATTGTTAAAACATTTTGGAGGTATAGAGTATGGCAAGAATCAACGAGAACTATTTGGAGTTAAAGCAGAGCTATCTTTTTTCGGACATAGCAAAGCGAGTGAACACATTTGTAGAGAAAAATCCCGACAAAAAGCTCATTCGCATGGGTATAGGTGATGTGACAATCCCGCTTGCTCCCGTGGTGGTCAAGGCGATACAGGACGCCGCCGCCGAGATGGGCACGGCCGACGGATTTCACGGCTATGGCCCCGAGCAGGGGTATGCCTTTTTGCGTGATGCCGTGGCCGACTACTACAAAAAGCGCAACGATGTCAATGTGAAGTCGGATGAAATATTTATCAGCGACGGCGCAAAGAGCGATGTGGGCAATATAACCGACCTATTTGACAAGGCCAACACCGTACTGGTGCCCGACCCTGTTTACCCCGTCTATATCGATACAAATATCATGAATGGGCGCAACATCGTGCTACTACCCTCTACGCTGGAAAACGGTTTTGCCCCACTGCCCGACGACGGCATAAAGGCCGACCTTATATATCTCTGCTCCCCCAACAACCCCACCGGTTCGGTTTATACGGCCGAGCAACTGAAAATGTGGGTGGATTATGCCCGCAAAAACGGTGCTGTCATACTGTTTGACGCCGCCTACGAGGCATTTATAAGCGATAAAGATTTGCCCCGCTCCATATATCAAATCGAGGGTGCCAGAGAGTGTGCCATTGAGTTTTGCAGTCTTTCCAAGACAGCCGGCTTTACCGGTACACGCTGTGGTTACACCGTGGTGCCCCACGAGCTGATGGGTAAGAGCGAGGGCGGCGAGAAAATGTCGCTCAACAAAATGTGGCTACGCCGTCAAACCACAAAGTTTAACGGTGTACCCTACATCGTGCAAAAGGGTGCGCAGGCCGTCTTCTCGCAGGAGGGACAGGTGCAAATCAGAGAGAACCTTGACTACTACATGGGTAATGCCAAGGTCATAGCCGAGGCGATGACAAAGATGGGTATACCCTTTGTGGGGGGCATAAACTCCCCCTATATCTGGCTAAAGTGCCCCGACGGCATGGACAGTTGGAGCTTCTTTGACAAACTGCTGGGTGAGGCTGCCGTTGTTGGTACTCCGGGTCAAGGCTTTGGCGACTGTGGCGAGGGATATTTTAGGTTATCGGCCTTCAATACCCGCGAGAATACTATAGAGGCTATGCAGCGATTTGCCACCCTGAAATAATCACATTCCAACCATTTCAAACTTAACAGCTAATGCTGTGCCCCCTTTCACTGTTTTTTCATAGAATACAGTGAAAGGGGGCTGATTTATTTGTTGTTTATTCCCTTGATTTTAGGGCTAAGTATAGATGCGTTGGCGGTGGGGTTGTCGCTCGGTCTTGGGCGTATACGCATCACAGTGGCGGCAGGGTGTGCCATTATGTTGCTCTCCTCGGCTGTGGGCGGTCTGTCGGTACTGCTCGGGCGGGGGCTGACACTGCTCTTTGAACCCCACACGGCACAGGTGCTCGGGGCAACACTCCTGCTTGTGATGGGGGGGTGGATGCTGTTGTCGGCACTCGTGGAGGAGTGTGCCC
The DNA here is from genome assembly GCA_964370005.1 of uncultured Oscillospiraceae bacterium. Classification (GTDB taxonomy): domain Bacteria; phylum Bacillota; class Clostridia; order Oscillospirales; family Ruminococcaceae; genus Heteroruminococcus. The sequence continues at coordinate 22,323 of CAYJGR010000019.1, read as the reverse complement.
ATCGACGCAGTGTCTCGGGCAAATCCTCCACACTGCTACATCTGCCGGTGCCCGCCCTCGGGGTCACCCTCTGTGTGCTACATAACCCCGCCACAGGCGACCGCAACCACTCGGGCGACATTGACCTTGTCGAGAGTCTGCCCATCACCATGGCACTCTGCCTCGATGTGCTCGGTGCGGGGGTAGGCATGGGGGCACTCGGTGCGCCGTGGTGGCTACTTCCTCTATGCATAGGCCCATGCCAACTCACCCTGTTGATGCTGGGCAATATGCTCGGGCATAGGGGGAGCTCGGGTGGGGCGCTGCGGCGACTTGGGGGCTTTTTTTCGGGGGGTATACTTGTAATATTGGCGGTGGTTAGGATTTTATAGGGCAACTAAGAGCTAAGAGTGAAGAACTATTAGGGGAAAGGTTAAGAACAAACCCCTGTAGGGAGCGACGCCCTAGTCGCTCCGAAACGTTGCGATTTTATCCAACGTCTCGGGACGTCCATTTAGAGATTAGACGTTAGACATTAGATAAGGTCAAGGGCATCCGGGCAGATGTCCTTGACCTTTTATATCGGGTCTTTATTTTCTATTTTTTCGCCGGTACAATCTCAAGCCAATAGCCATCGGGATCATTTATAAAATATATGCCCATGGCGGGGTTTTCGTAGCAGATGCATCCCATTTCCTCGTGCAGGGCGTGGGCGGCGTCGTAATCCTCGGCCTCAAAAGCCAAATGGAATTCGTTTTCGCCGAGATTGTACCCCTCGGGGTGATCTTTCACCCAGGTAAGCTCCAGCAAAAAGGGTGCGAGCTCGTTGCCGAGGAAGCTCAGCTTAAAACTGCCGTCCGAGGCCTCCTTTGTACGCTGTACGGTAAGTCCCACAGCTTTTTCATAAAAGGCAACCGACGCCTGCATATCCTTCACATTGAAATTGTAATGCACCATTTTAAGTTTCATTTAAGAAGTCCTCCAATATTTTTCCTTGCGACTGCACCCCATCAAAGCATGTTTTGACGCAAAATTTCGACTATATGACGTGGGAATACTTTTTCGTTGTTGTACATCTGTTCAAACACCTTCTCAGGGGACTCGGGGGCTTTATAGGAACGGGCGGTAGTGGCAGTGTCAAAGTATTCGGCTATCATGGTGATAAGCGATTCTTCATGTATTTTCTCCATAGTGAGCCCATAGGGGTAGCCACTTCCGTCAATTCTTTCGTGGTGCTGAAGAATTATTTGTTGGCTTATTTCGGGTAGACCAACATCTTTTAATAGGGCGTGACCCATCTCACAGTGGTTTTTCACCATGGTATATTCCATTTCAGTGAGTTTAGAGGGCTTTTCGATGGTCTCACGTGGGATCAATGTAAGGCCAACATCATGAAAGAAGGCCCCCAGTATACATTCGGCCAATTTTTGATCACTATATCCAAGTGAAATACCTATCATACTGCTTATTATCGCCGTGTTGACCGAGTGGGCATAAAGCCAATCCATATAGGAAAACATCAGCGATACATGCCTGTTCCAAGGGTATGCATCACCGGCATTTACAACCGCCTTAAAGATATCAACGGATTTTTGCAGATGAGCAACATCCATACCCTTAAAAGTATTCTGTATCTCTTCGGTGGTCTTGATAGTGCGGGACTGAGTAAGCTCGGACAACACAGCATCATCGCCAAAGCTTTCTCCTAAAGTTTCCTCTTCAAGCTGTTGCAAAACCTGGTTGAACACACCGAGGGATTGCAGTTCACGAATTTTACCAAAAGTCATGGTAATCTCGGTGCCTGCCCTCATAACCACAGTGCCCTGGTCATTTTTAAGATCACGATAAAGCCTTATTGTTCTCATCGAAATTATCCTTTCAAAAACACCTGCAACCCATCGAGCAAGTGTAGAAATTCCTATCAAACTACTTGTTGCAACGCATATGTACTCTATCATGAAATTTTACCAGATTTTCATTTTTTGTCAAGATTATAAAGATGGGTGAAATACACAATTTTTTTGCATATTTTTGGGGTGTGTTGCCATGTAAAAATTTGGGAGAGAGATGCGTATGCTACAGAGGTGTTTTCATATATCCGATTTGTAGTGCGCTTTTTTGTACTCGACACTCAAAAGCTTGCGTTAACCGCCTAAAATGTGGTACAATACAATGAATTGTTTTGTTATATCGGAGGTGAGAGACCTTGAGTAAAACCCCCTATGAAATCAGCTATACCGAGCTACCCCAACAGGGTGATTATACAAAAAATATGCAGGAATATATCGCGGGGGGCGCAAAGTCCTCTTACCTTGCCTATGTGCATTCCTATGGCTGCCAGGGCAATGTGGCCGATGGTGAGAAAATGCAGGGCATACTTGCCGAAATGGGTTACGGATTTTGCGCAGAACCCGAGCAGGCCGATCTCATACTGCTCAACACCTGCGCCGTGCGTGAGGGCGCACAGGAGAGGGTGTATGGCAATGTGGGGGCGTTAAAACACCTCAAAAGACGCAACCCCGATTTGCTCATAGGGCTGTGCGGGTGCATGATGCAACAAAAAGAGGTGGTCGAGCGATTGCGGGTAAGTTTTCCCCATGTCGATTTGGTATTCGGTACAAATGCACTGCATCGCCTGCCACAGATGTTATATGAATGTGTCAGCACACGGGGACGGGTGCTTGATTACCGTGAGGCCGACACCACACTGATTGAGGATATCCCCATACGCAGACAGGGCGGGATAAAGGCATGGTTACCCATCATGTATGGGTGTGACAACTTTTGCTCATACTGCATAGTGCCTTATGTGCGTGGGCGTGAACGAAGTCGCAGTCCCCACAGGATACTGCAGGAGGCGGGGGAAATTGTGGCCGAGGGCTATAAGGAGATAACCCTGCTCGGGCAAAATGTGAACAGTTACGGCCGCGGCCTGCCCGAGGATGAGTCTATGGACTTCTCGGAACTATTACGACAAATAAATGCCATAGAGGGGGATTTTCGCATACGTTTTATGACCTCTCATCCCAAGGACTGCACAAAGAAACTTATAGATACTATGGCCGAGTGTGAAAAGGTCAGCCCATATTTACATCTACCTATCCAGTCGGGCAGTGACAGAATTTTGCAGGAAATGAATCGAGGCTATACAGCACAGCACTATACCGAGCTTGCAAGTTATGCAAGACAGCGCATACCGAACCTTACGCTATCGAGTGATATAATCGTAGGTTTTCCGGGTGAGAATGCCGAGGATTTTGCACAGACTATGGAGTTTTTAGAGCGCATAAAATTTCTAAGTCTTTTCACATTTATGTATTCCCCACGCAGTGGCACAAAGGCGGCCGAGATGGACGACCCCACCCCACCCGAGGACAAAACCCGATGGTTTAGGCAGATGCTCAAACTTCAAGAGGGCATAACCTATGATATTCACAGCGACATGGTGGGAAGAACTTATCGTGTACTGGTGGATGCTGACAAGGGAGAGGGGGAACAGCCGGGCAAACACAAGTTGACCGGCCGCACCGACACCAATGTGCTTGTGCAGTTTGAGGGAACGCCAGCGCTTGTGGGACAGTTTGTGCAGGTGAGGATAACCGAGGCCTTTAATCGGGCTGTGCAGGGGATGGTTGTTATATAACCATAAGTACGAACACACCGATGTTTCGTAAAAGCACACCCAAAAGTATATAAAAATAAAATGCACAGCGCAAACGCGCAGGGAGGAAAAACACATGGACGTAATCACAATGGCAAGAGAGCTTGGCAAGGAAATGCAAAAGGATGACCGTTATATCGCTTATCAAAACGCACAGGACTTGGCCGACAAGGACGAGAATTTGCAGGACTTGATAGGCAAATTCAACCTCAAAAAAATCGATTTACAGCAGGAAATTCAAAACCCGGACAAGAAGCCCGAGACCATGCAGGCCATAGACAAGACCCTAAAGGAACTGTACGGTCAAATCATGGAGAATAGCAACATGGTGGCTTATAATGTGGCCAAGCGTGAGATGGACAGCCTACTGTCATTTGTACAGGATATAATCGTACAAAGCTCCAACGGTCAAGACCCCGACACAGTGGAACAAAAACCCGACAGCGCATGTGGCGGAAGCTGTTCCTCCTGCGCCGGTTGCGGTTGAGTTGTGATTTCTAACATCTAATCTCTATTCTCTAATATCTAAATCAGGAGGTAGGACACAATGCTTACACCCCAGCAAATGCAAAAACTTTCCCCCATGATGAAACAATACTTTGAGATAAAAGCGGGGCATAAGGGGCAAATTTTGTTCTACCGCTTGGGCGATTTTTATGAGATGTTTTTCGACGATGCCATACTGGTCTCAAAAGAACTTGAACTCACCCTTACAGGACGGGAGTGTGGTCTTGATGAGCGTGCACCCATGTGCGGGGTGCCCCATCATGCCTGTGAAAGTTATATTGCACGACTCATTAAAAAGGGCTATAAAGTGGCCATATGTGAACAACTTGAAAGCCCTGCCCAAACAAAGGGCATGGTGCGCCGTGGTGTGGTGCGGGTTATAACCCCCGGCACCCTCATCGAACCCGGTATGCTCGACGAGGGTAGCAACAACTATATATGTAGTGTGGCCTGCACTGACCAAGGTTTTGGACTTGCCTTTGCCGATATATCGACAGGAGAAATAAAATTGACGGGTATCCCTGGGGGTGAAAACAGGGGAGTTATGGAGGAGCTTGGGCGATTTTGTCCAAGTGAGATAATATTTTGCAGTTCATTCCTTGATAAAAAGGACATAGGGGATTTTATAAAAAAACGTTTGGCCTGCACGGCTGATTTGGGCGAAGATGAGGATTATGAACAGGGGCGCGCGACCGAAATTTGTGCCGAGTATTTGTCCGATGAGTATATGAGAAGATTTGCGGACAAGCCACTGCTATTGTCGGCACTCGGGGGGCTATTGGGCTATTTGACCCGCACACAGCGCAGTGGGCTTGAAAGATTGGCTGCCCCCGATTTATACACCGAGGATAGATATATGAACCTCGACCCCACCGCCCGCCAAAACCTTGAACTGACCCAAACTATGCGTGGAGCACAGCGCAAAGGCTCATTGCTTTGGGTCATTGATCGCACTCGCACCGCCATGGGCAAGCGCATGATGAAGTCGTGGGTGGAACAACCGCTGAAAAATCCGGCTGCTATAGGCAGGCGTCTTTTGGCGGTGGAGGAACTTTGTCGCAGTGCGGTGCTAAGAGGAGAGATACGACAGCGCTTTGATGGCATATACGATCTTGAACGCCTGCTCACCCGCATAATTTATGGCAACATCACCCCCAGAGAGATGCAGTCATTTGGTTTTACCCTCTCGAAGTTGCCCGAGCTTTGTGACCTGATCGGTGGGTTGTCATCTCATATGCTACAAACTATACACAGCGAAATTGACCCACTGCATGATGTTTGTCACCTTGTGCAGAGTGCTATAGACGATGACCCTTCAGCCGGCCTCAAAGAGGGCGAAGTGATAAAAGAGGGTTACGATGCCGAGTTGGATGAATTTAGGACGTTGAGTGAAAACGCACAGGGGATTATGGCCGAGATGGAACAGCGTGAGCGGGAACAAACCGGCATAAAAGCCCTAAAAATAGGTTATAACCGTGTATTCGGCTACTATATAGAGGTGTCGAGAAGCAATCAGGATATGGTGCCCGACCACTACATACGCAAGCAGACATTGGCCTCGGTCGAGCGATATATAACCGAGGAACTAAAAACACTCGAGGACAAGGTGTTGTCGGCCAAGGAACAGATTTTAGACATAGAAAGTCGCCTGTTTACCGAGCTAATGCACAGCATAGCGGGACAACTGGGGAGGATTCAGCGCACCGCCACAGCCGTGGCCAAACTCGATGTATTGCAGGGACTTGCCACGGTGGCGGTCGAAAATGACTACTGCCAACCCACGGTGGATTTATCCGATGTTGTAAATATCTCGCAGGGGCGTCATCCTGTGGTTGAAAGGCTTGTGTCCACCCCGTTTGTACCCAACGACACCGCACTTGATAATGGCGAAAAACAAATTGCGATTATCACAGGTCCCAATATGGCGGGCAAATCGACCTATATGCGCCAAACCGCCATCATAGTGCTCATGGCACAGATAGGCAGCTTTGTGCCGGCCAAATCGGCACATATCGGCGTTGTGGATGGAATATACACCCGCGTGGGGGCCAGTGATGACCTCAGTACGGGGCAATCCACATTCATGGTAGAGATGAGTGAGGTGGCACATATTTTGCGCTCGGCTACCAAAAACAGTCTGCTTATACTCGATGAGATCGGCCGTGGCACCTCGACATATGACGGCATGAGCATCGCCCGTGCTGTTATAGAATACATAGCCGATAAAAATAAACTTGGGGCAAAGACCTTGTTTGCTACACATTACCACGAGCTGACCGAGCTTGAAAATCACATACCGGTTGTCAAGAATTACAACACCGCCGTTAAAAAGCGAGGGGACGACATAACGTTTTTGCGGCGCATTGTGCCCGGTGGTGCCGACGACAGCTACGGTATAGAGGTGTCAAAGCTGGCCGGCATTCCCGACTGGGTGGTACAGCGAGCCAAGGAGGTGCTGACTCAGCTTGAGCAAGGCGCTGATGCTCCACCGGCCAAAATCCGCACTGCCACTAAAAAGAAAGACGATATGTCGGATCAGATGAGCTTTGGCGACCCTACAAGGGATGCCTTGGTCGAGAGACTCAGGGGTATAGATGAAAACACAGTCAGCCCCATAGAGGCCTTGGGCATACTGTTTGAACTGAAAAAAATTCTCGGTAAGGGGTAGTAGTGCCTACTTACAACTGAAAGGGGGGTGCATATGGCTGAGATACAACTGCTGGATAGGCAGGTGTCGGAACTTATAGCGGCAGGGGAGGTGGTCGAACGCCCCGCCGCCGTAGCAAAAGAACTGTGCGAAAATGCGATAGATGCCGGTGCGACCTCCATCACGGTCGAGATAAAGCGGGGTGGCGTGTCCTATCTGCGGGTGACCGACAACGGCTGTGGCATACCCGCAGCGCAAATCCCCAAAGCCTTTTTGCGCCACGCAACAAGCAAGGTGGCAACACAGGAGGATTTAGAGCGCATTGCTACCCTCGGTTTTAGGGGGGAGGCGTTGGCCTCGGTGGCGGCCATGTGCCGTGTCGAGATGCTCACCCGATGTGAGGGGGAGGACATGGGCAGTCGCTATGTCGTCGAGGGGGGAGAGACACACCCATTGGAGGAGGCGGGATGCCCTGTCGGCACCACCATTGTGGTGAGGGATATATTCTACAACACCCCCGCCCGCATGAAATTCCTCAAAAAGGATGTCACCGAGGGAAATGCCGTGGCCTCGGTGGTCGAAAAACTGGCACTATCCCACCCCGATATAGCCTTTCGCTTTTTGCGTGAGGGGGAGCAAAAACTGCAAACAACGGGGGACGGGGAGCTTTACACCGCCATTTATTCGCTGTTTGGCAGAGAGTTTGCCGCAGGCATGACGGCGGTGAGCTACCGACAGGCGGGGATGGAGCTGACGGGCTTTATATGCCGTCCCGAGTGCGCAAAGGCCAGTCGTAGCCATCAAAACTTTTTTATAAACGGTAGATTTATACACAGTCGCACCTGTGTGGCCGCCCTTGAAGAGGCCTTTAGGGGGAGCGCCATGGTGGGCAAGTTTCCCAGCTGTGTGCTCATGCTGAATATTCCCCTGCACAGTGTGGATGTAAATGTACATCCCGCCAAGACCGAGGTGCGTTTTTCGGACGAACAACAAATATTTCGCCTTGTGCACTATGGATGCAAAGAGACCTTGTCAGCACTGGGCAATGTGACCCCCGCCCCAACAAGGCGCAGTGTGCCTGTCGTAAACCCACTGAGCATAACCACCGCCCCGCACAGTGGGGTGCAGGAGAGATTTTCGGCCGAGCAGTACGCAAAGACAACCACTTCAGAGCATAACTTGCGGGGAAAAACAGTGTCGGAAACCCCGCTAAGAGACGGTGGGCTTGCGATACAACGTGATGCGAGTGTTCCACAGTTTGGGGTACCCACCCCGCCCCCATCCGATGAGATTTGGAGCGGTAGAGCCACGGCCTATGACCGTCCGAGAACGCCACGAGGTAGCGCGGAAATTGTCAAAAATTTGGCCGCATTATGGCCGAGTGATCCCACACCACAGCCCGAGGACACCCCCAAGACCCAGCCCGAGCCCCAAAGGCCAAGTCGTTTGAGCGAGTGCCGTCTTGTGGGTGAGGTTATGGATACCTACCTCATACTGGAGGACGAGGGGGGTATACTGCTGGTGGACAAGCATGCCGCCCATGAGCGGGTGATATTTGAGCGACTGCGTGACACCACCGATACGGCGGTAAGACAGGTGCTACTCTCCCCCATAGTGGTTAGGCTATCCCGAGAGCAATACAGCGTGTCACTTCGACATCTTGACACTTTTGCACGCATGGGGATAATGGCCGAGGATTTTGGCGAGGGTAGCTTGCTTGTGCGTGAGACTTCGGTGTTGTTACCACAGGCCGATGTTGCATCGGTGGTGGAGGAGATAGCACAGAAACTTGTCGGCCATAAGGTGGACATCACCCCGCATATGCTGGAGGAGCTGTTTCATTCGGTGGCCTGTCGCACCGCAATAAAAGCGGGACACAAGAGTACCGCAGAGGAGTTACAGGCCATAGTGGAGTATATATCGGCCGACCCCACACTGCGCACCTGTCCTCACGGACGTCCCATCGTGGTGGAGCTTGGAAAATATAACATAGAAAAGATGTTCGGCAGACGGGGTTAAATTGCAATAAGAAACCGCAATTATACTTTAGGTATAACATACGGAGGGGATATGGCAATTCAAGAGAATACAAAAAAATATCCCCTTGTGGTTATAGCCGGCCCCACTGCTTCGGGCAAGACGGCACTGGGGGTAGAGTTGGCGCTAATGTGCGCAGGCGAGGTGGTGTCGGCCGACTCGATGCAACTTTATCGTGACATGGATATCGCCACGGCCAAGCCCACCCCCGACGAGATGCGGGGTGTGCCACATCACATGCTGGGTATATTGTCGCCCGACCAGCAGTATTCGGTGGCGCAGTATGTAAAGCGAGCTGCCGAGGTGGTGGGGGATATACATGCAAGGGGCAAACTCCCCATTTTGGTGGGGGGCACGGGGCTGTATATCGACTCGTTTGTAGACAACGTCACATTTGCCCCCATGCCCGAATCACAACCCCTAAGACAAAGCTTGCAGGAGAGGGCAAAGGCCGAGGGAAACGAGGTTTTGTGGCGGGAGCTTCAGGCCATAGACCCAATATCGGCCGACAAACTGCACCCCAACAATTTGGGCAGAGTTATAAGAGCCATAGAGATATACAGTCTTACAGGCACGCCGATGAGTGAGCATGTGGAGCGTTCAAAGCTTACCCCCTCACCCTACAATGCCTGCAAAATCGCTTTGGACGTATCCGACCGTACACTGCTTTATGAGCGTATTGAGCGGCGTGTGGATGACATGATGGAGCGGGGGCTATTGCGTGAGGCTGAATATATGCGGGGGATGCATCTATCTAAAACGTCGATGCAGGCCATAGGCTATAAGGAGTTAGAGCCTTACTTTGCGGGGGAGAGCAGTTTGGAGGAGTGTGTACAAAACCTCAAGACCGAAACCCGCCGTTATGCCAAGCGACAACTGACATGGTTTAGGCGGGATGAGAATTACCACCGTCTGCAAATTGATATGTTTGACAGCCCTATACAGCTTGCAGAGCGGGCGTGGGAGATTATCACCCGGCATTTTGGGGGAAATATTGCGATATAGGAATATGGGAGCGTCCCAATGAATAATATTACAGGAAAAATTGTTTCGATAATAGCGGTGGTATTTTTACTGGTTTACTCGGGATATCAGGGCTATCGATATGTGTACAAGCCCTATCATACCGAGACGGCCTACCGTTATACCGTCACTGACAGGGTGCAGTGCGAGGGGCTTGTTGTAAGACAAGAGCAGGTAGTAGCGGCGGGTAGTAGCGGTGTTATGAGTTATGCTGCCGATGAGGGTGAAAAGGTGACCGAGGGCACAGTTATCATTGAATATTATGAAAACGAAACCCAAGCACAAAATGTGGCACGAATAGCCGATATCGATGAGGAGATAGCCCTGCTCACTGCCACACAACAACCCGGCGCATACATGTATACGAACGCCGCAGCCCTCGAAGTTCGCATAGAGGAGATAATCGGTGATATGACACAGGCCACGGCCACGGGCGATGCCAAATCGGCACTTGTTGGCAGAAATGATCTGCTCGAAAATATAAGCAAGCAACAACTATCGGTGGGGGAGGTGCAAAATTTCGATCAGGCCATAGCGGATTTACAGCGGGAAAAGGCCGAGCTTGAGGCCACCGTATCGGGCTATATCGGCACCCAAAACTCGCCGGCGGTTGGATATTATTCGAGGTACAGTGATGGCCTCGAGAGTAGCTACACCCCCGAAATTCTCATGAACATGACAAGCGATATGCTAAATGAAGCCTTTTTACAGACAGGCGAGCTTAGAACCGACCTCTCGGGAAAGATCATGACCGATCATAACTGGTATGTGGGAATAGTGGTCACAGCGAGGGAGGGTGAAAAATTTATACAGGGTCAGCAGGTGCAGGTCAGCTTGCAAGGCGGGACTATAAGCGATATACCCATGGAGGTACACAGCGTTGCTACCGAAGATGATACGGCGGTGGTGATACTGAAAAGCGATTACATATTGCCCGAGATTTTATCACTGCGCAATGTCGATGTCGAGGTGCATTTCACTCAGTACAGCGGACTGCGAGTGAGCAACAGTGCGGTGCGCACGGTAGATGGTGTGGTGGGGGTGTATGTTTCCACCGGCTATGAACTGAGATTTAGACCCATAGAGGTGATATATCAAGGCGACGGATTTCAACTTTGCAGTGTTAATTCGGGGTTGCAAAACGGTATAAAGATGTTTGATATGGTGGTTGTAGAGGGGGTGGATTTGTATGACGGAAAACCGGTATATTAGCGACGATGCCACAGAGCGTGTAAAGCGGATAAAAACCGAGATTGCTCAGGCGGCCGGACAGGCGGGACGAGCCGTTGAGGATGTCACACTCATGGCCGTCACCAAGACCCGCACGTCGGCCGAGGTCAACGAGGTTATAAGGGCGGGGGTCACCCTGCTGGGCGAAAACCGTGCACAGGAGCTATGCGCCCGCTACGATGAGTACGAGCGTGAGGGGTGTAGTATACATTTTATAGGACGCCTTCAAACAAACAAGGTGCGCCAAATAGTCGATAAGGTTGACATGATAGAATCGGTCGATAGTCTGCGTCTTGCCACCGAGATAAGCCGTCAATGTGAAAAAAGAGGCAAAAAAATGGACATCCTGCTCGAACTCAACATAGGGGATGAGCAGAGCAAGGGGGGATTTTCGCCCAATGAAATAGAGGGAGTGATACGAGAAATTGCCACATTACCGGCTGTTTTTATAAGAGGACTCATGGTAATACCCCCATTTTCCCAAAAATTAGAGGAAACATTGGGCTATTTTGACAGAACACGACGGATATTTGTTGACATAAGCCACAAAAACATAGATAATGTTAACATGGAGATTCTCTCCATGGGAATGTCGTCCGATTTTGTACCGGCCATCACCTGCGGAAGTACGATTGTGCGGGTGGGCACGGCACTCTTTGGACAGCGGATGTAAGGGGAAAATTAACACTACTCCCCAAAAAATACGGAGGAACAGTATTATGGGATTTATGGATCGATTCAAGGAAATGATGGGTATGCCCGACGAGGATTATTATGACGAATATGAGTCCGAGTTTGGGGAGGAGAGCGACACCCCACTCGTGCGTCGCAACGACACAATCGAACAAGACAGCATGTCCCAGGGTGATCCAAAGAGGGGCAATAAGGTTGTAAACATACACGCCACCGCTCAACTACAGGTGGTGCTGGTCAAGCCCGAGCATTTTGAGGACGCCAGCGCCATTGCAGACCACCTAAATACCAAGCGCACAGTTGTGCTCAACTTGGAATCGGCCAACAAGGAAGTGGCTCGCCGCCTAATAGACTTTTTAAGCGGTGTGGCCTACGCCAACGAGGGGCAGATCAAGAAGGTGGCGAACTCAACCTACATCATCACCCCCTACAATGTGGGTATTATGGGCGACGACTTCTTGGACGAACTGTCCAGCAGTGGAATGTTCCTATAAATGGTCGGCAATATTTTTCCCACCACGGATGAGGAAAAACTGTTTTGTCGCCGCATAGAGGACATGATTGCACGCTGTGAAAAGCAGTACACGGCACAGTTTTCGTTTTTTCTCGATGCTCGTCAGACTATGCTCGCAAGACAAACACTTGCACGAGTGGGCTGTGATAGCTTTGGGTTTTGGGGCGGATATGAAGATGCCGAGCGGGTTATGCTGGGTATCTTCCCGCCTTATGCCGAGGCCGAGGACTACCCGCTTACCCAGCTGTGTGCCGAATACAGAACCGAGGATATACTCACACACCGTGACTTTCTGGGCGCAATATTATCGCTCGGGATGAGTCGTGAGGTTATCGGGGATATACTCACCGGCGAGGGTCGCACGGTGGTGTTTGCGACTCACGTGGCGGCCGAGCTTATTCTCATGGAACTTGAGCAGGTGGGACGTGTGGGGGTTAAGTTGAGCAGGAATTCCACCCATCCATTGCCACAATCGGGCAGGGTTGAGGAACTGAGCGGAACACTTAGCTCACTGCGACTTGACTGTGTGGTGGCGTTTTTGACAAGACTGAGCAGGGAAAAGGCTACGGGACTCATAAAGTCAGGTGTTGTGAATCTACAGCACTCTCCCTGCGAGAAAATCGACCGACAAGTTGAAGTTGGCGATCGAATAACCGTGAGGGGTTATGGAAAGTTTGTTATGAAGGAACTTTTGGGATATTCCAAGAAAGGCCGTATAAGGGTTGTGGTACACAAATCCATAGGATGAACGACCACCCAAGGGTCTGATATGCTTGTTATACCCATGTTAAATATCTAAATGATAAAGGGAGGGCAAACAATGAATTTAGTAGAAGAACTAAAGGCTGTAACATTTGAAAAGGCCCCATTTGGATACCGAGTGGAGGAGGTCGACCGCTATATTGATCGAGTGAGTGAATCTGTGTCTTCACTGGCCAGAGAGAACGAGGATTTAGTGGCAAAACTTGAGATTTTGGCCGCCAAGGTGGAGGAGTACAGGCAGGACGAGGAGAGTATGCGTTCGGCTCTTATCGGCGCTCAAAAATTGGGGGATAGCATTGTCAAGGACTCCAAAAACAAGGCTGAATCCATTTTGCGTGAGGCCACTGTGCGTGCCGAGCGATCTGTCGAGTCAGTACAGGCCAAACTGGAACTCGAACGCCGTAAATACGAGGATATGAAGCGCAAGGTGGATGAGTTTAGAACCCAAATGATAGAGCTATATAAAGCGCATATCGAAATGGTCAACATGCTACCCGAGTACAAAGCTGAAAATCCGATTGTTGAGCAGGAAGTGGCTATAAAGGCAGAGGAAATAGCCCCAACGCCCGAGCCGGTCGCACGACACGCAAAACCACCCAAACCTCCTGCCAAGGATTTGTACCCGGCAAATGATCTGTTTACCCCCAAAGATGTATACCCCGATAAAGAGACAAAGCCCGCTGTGACTGCCGATGTGGGATCACAGATGTCCTTCTCGGAGGATATACAGGATACGACGACCAAACAGCCGTTTGAGGTAAGCCTTCCCGACGAGGCCGAGGAAGAGCCTACCGCCCGCAACACCCCTTATCAGCGCTACATGTCAAAGTACGGGGAACTGCTGTTTGGCGATGACATCGACGTGCGATAAAAAAGATACTTAAACACAAATATAGATTGCAAGGAGCGAAAAACAATTATGTCCCAGGATTATAACAGCACAATGCAACTGCCAAAAACAAATTTTGACATGAGGGCGGCACTGCCCAAAAGGGAGCCTGAAACCCTAAATAAGTGGGAGCAGGAGCGCATTTATGACAAGATGATAGCCAAAAATGAGGGCAAGCCGGTGTATGTTTTGCACGATGGCCCCCCCTACGCCAACGGTGATATACACCTGGGCACAGCACTCAACAAGGTGCTCAAAGACGTGATTGTTCGCTCAAAAAATATGATGGGTTACAAGTCGCCATATGTGCCGGGATGGGATACCCATGGCCTGCCCATCGAGCTCAAGGCTATGAAAAAGCTCGGCGTTGAAAACCTGCCCTCAAAGGTGGAAATCCGTCGCCATTGCCGTGACTTTGCCCTGCATTACATGGAAAATCAGAAAAATCAGTTCAAACGCCTCGGTGTGTTGGGCGATTTTGACAACCCATATCTCACCCTGCGCCCCGAGTTTGAGGCGCGCCAGATAGAGGTGTTTGGTGAGATGGCCAAAAAGGGATATATGTATAAGGGTCTAAAGCCGGTGTATTGGTGCTCGGACTGTGTCACTGCTCTGGCCGAGGCCGAAATTGAGTACGCCGAAGACCCCTGCACCTCTATATATGTCAAGTTCCCCCTAAAGGACGATAAGGGTAAGCTCACCGCAATGGGAGCCGACCTGTCCAAAACCTCGGTCATAATCTGGACCACCACCACCTGGACATTGCCCGGCAACATGGCCATATGTTTGGGTGCTGATTTTGAATATTCGCTGATATCGGCCGGTGGGGAGTATTATCTGCTTGCTACTGATTTGGTGGAATCGGCTATGAAGACCGCCGATATATCCGATTACAAGACACTTGGCACGCTGCGTGGCGGTGAGCTTGAGCGTATGACCTATACCCACCCCTTCCTACCACGTGAGGGCATGCTCATAGTGGGCGACCATGTAACACTCGAAAGCGGTACAGGTTGTGTCCATACTGCCCCCGGCCACGGCGTCGAGGACTATGAGGTGTGCGTACAGCACTATCCTGAAATCGGCATAGTGGTGCCTGTCGATGACAAGGGCAACATGACCGCCGAGGCCGGACAATTTGAGGGGCTTTCGACCGATGATGCCAACAAAAAGATACTTGAGCACCTAAGCGAGACAGGCCATCTGTTTGCCTCCGAACAGATCATCCACCAATACCCCCATTGTTGGCGTTGTAAACAACCCGTGCTCTACCGTGCCACACAGCAATGGTTCTGCTCGGTTGAGGATTTTAAACCCGAGACCCTAAAGGCTATATCGGGTGTGGAGTGGATTCCCGGCTGGGGCGAGGACAGAATTGCCGGCATGGTGCGTGACCGCAGTGACTGGTGTATTTCCCGTCAGCGCACATGGGGTGTGCCTATACCCATATTCTTCTGTGGGGACTGTGGCGAAACTCTCGTCACCGACGACAGCATAAAGGCGGTGTCCGAGCTATTCCGCAAGGAGGGCTCCGATGCTTGGTACACCAAAGAGGCGAGTGAGATATTGCCCGCAGGCACAAAGTGCCCCAAATGCGGTTGTGGTAGTTTCACCAAAGAAGATGATATAATGGATGTGTGGTTCGATTCGGGTTGTTCCCACGCCGCGGTACTGCTCGAGCGTGACGACCTGCATTGGCCGGCCGACCTCTACCTTGAGGGTGGCGACCAGTACAGAGGATGGTTCCAATCCTCCCTGCTCACCTCGGTGGCATGGCGTGGCGAGGCCCCCTACAAGGCGGTTTGCACCCATGGTTGGGTGGTGGACGGCGAGGGTCGCAAGATGAGCAAATCCCTCGGCAACGGCATACTGGCCGAGGAGATCATCGAGCAGTATGGCGCCGATATCCTGCGCCTGTGGGTCTGCTCGTCGGATTACCACGCCGACATCCGCATCTCAAAAGAAATTCTAAAACAGCTATCGGAGGGTTACCGAAAAATACGCAACACCGCCCGCTATATACTGGGCAATTTAGGAGACTTTAACCCCGAGACCGACTGTGTGGCCGACAAGGATTTGCTCGAATTGGACAAATGGGCACTTTATCGCCTAAACGACCTTGTGGCCAAGGCTGTCGAGGGCTACGAAACCTTTGATTTTCATATCATCTATCACGCTATGCATAATTTCTGCACGGTGGATATGTCCAACTTCTATCTCGATGTGCTAAAGGATAGGCTCTATGCCGATGGGGCACAGTCGCTCAGCCGTCGTGCGGCACAGACGGTAATTTACCGCATACTGCGCAAGTTGACCCTACTGCTTGCCCCCATACTGGCCTTTACAGCAGATGAAATATGGAAATTCATTCCCGCCGACAAGGGTTATGACGGTGAGTGTGTGATGTATAATCAGCTACCCACACCCGAGAAAAACACCGTGAGCGAGGAGTTTATTGCCCATTGGGATCGAATATTGATTCTGCGTGATGCTGCCAACAAGGCACTGGAAAATGCCCGTGCCGAAAAGCGCATAGGCAAACCTCTCGAGGCCAAGGTGGTACTGCACGCCGAGGGTGAGCTGTATGACTTCATGTCATCTGTGAAGGAGGAGCTGGCCGACCTATTCATCGTGTCACAGGTCGAAATTGCAGGTGACACCGCCGGTGAGTTTGTCGACGAGAGTGTCGAAGGGTTGTCGGTGAGCATTCTGCCTGCCGATGGTGAAAAGTGTGTGCGTTGTTGGAAATATAGCCCCTATGTGGGTAGCCACGAGAAACACCCCGAGCTGTGCGAGCGTTGTGCACAGGTTGTGGGCTAAGTCTACAAATATCCCATGCCTGCCGCCCCTGTGTGGGGCGGCAGTGCTGAAACGGAGAAACAGCCATGTCCCTATCTATTATTGCCACAGCGGTAGCGGCACTGCTTGTGCTGTGCGACCAGCTCATAAAACAGTGGGCCGTAGCGACCCTGACACATGGGAGCATCACCCTTATTTCGGGGGTGCTGTCCCTTACCTACCATGAAAATTACGGTGCCGCCTTTGGCATCATGCAAAACATGCAGATCTTCCTCGTCACGGTGACAGGTATAGTGATACTGGGCATGTTGTTTTGGATGTTCACAGGGCGGGTGAAGTCGAAATTCATGATGTGGAGCCTCGCCCTTGTGGTGGCGGGGGGCATCGGCAACCTTATAGACAGGGTTTTAAATGGCTATGTGGTCGATTACATCTACTTTGAGCTGATAGATTTCCCCATATTTAATCTGGCTGACTGCTGTGTTGTGATCGGCACGGGGCTTATACTTATCTATGTGCTGTTTGAAGAAAGATTTATCGCCAAAAAAACGCAAGAAGAACCCCTCCCCGAGGAAAGCCCTGAGTAAAGGAGCTGTGGCATGGAGCAGATGACGATACAGACCGAGCGTGAACATGCAGGACAGCGCATAGACCGATTTTTGTCCGAAAGTGTGGAGGAGTTGGGGCGCAGTATGGTGCAAAAACTCTGCGAACAGGGTTTAGTGCTATGTGGCGAAAAAGTTTTGGGCAAGAGCTACAAACTGCGTGGGGATGAGTGCATCACCATTTCCATTCCCGCCCCACAAAACATGTCGATACAGCCCGAGAATATCCCCATTGATATAGTGTATGAAGACGACAGCCTACTGGTGGTCAATAAGCCCAAAGGAATGGTGGTACATCCCGCCCCCGGTCATTACAGTGGCACACTTGTAAACGCCCTGATGCACCATTGCAGGGATAGTTTGTCGAGCATAAACGGTGTGATACGCCCCGGAATTGTTCACCGCATCGACAAGGATACCAGTGGACTGTTGATGGTGGCAAAGGGGGACGAGGCGCACCTGCATTTGGCACAGCAAATAAGTGAACACAGTTTTAAAAGACGATATGAGGCCATGGTCTATTTTGGATTTTCGCAGGATAGCGGGGAGGTGCAGGCCGATATTGGGCGGCATCCCGTCCACCGCAAGCGCATGGCAGTGAACGGCAGTGGCGCACGCCCCGCCAAGACGCTGTATAAGGTAATAGAGCGCTACAAAGGATTTACCCATCTCGGCCTTGAACTGACCACAGGTCGCACCCATCAGATAAGGGTGCATATGGCACACATCGGTCATCCGGTGGTGGGGGATGAGGTCTACGGCCCCTCCAAGGTGATAACCCGCACAAAAGGC
The DNA here is from genome assembly GCA_964370005.1 of uncultured Oscillospiraceae bacterium. GTDB lineage: Bacteria > Bacillota > Clostridia > Oscillospirales > Ruminococcaceae > Heteroruminococcus. The sequence goes on along the minus strand of CAYJGR010000019.1, from coordinate 4,185 downwards.
CAGTGTCTGCACGCAAAGCAGATAGGATTTATCCACCCTAAAACGGGACAGCATATGGAGTTTGACAGCCCCCTACCCGACTACTTCACGGCGTTTATAAGAGGGCTGGATGGGGTGTAAAAATGACACACAACCACGGCATGGGAGCGATAAGTGATTATGACAAACGACATGAAACTATACCACGACTACACGGTGTCACCGCTGGGTGAACTGTATTATAAAACCCTTTGGCGGCAACTTGAAGATATAAGCGGCAAGAAAATACTCGATTTTGGCAGTGGGTTTGGCTTCACAGCCGATTTTTTAGCCGAGCACAACACCGTCACGGCGGTCGAAATGTATCCCGAGATGATAGCCGCATGTAAAAACAAACATAACTTTGAACAGTTACAGGGCGATATAACAGCTCTAAAAAACATACCCGACCAAACATTTGACATGGTGGTGTGCCACTTGGTGTTTGAATTTGTGGAGAATCCTGTGCCAATTTTAAAAGAATTGATGCGTGTACTCAAAAAAGATGGTATAATGTCAGTTGTACGGCACAACAGGGTGGGGCGCATCATTCAGGCCGTAGTGCAAGATTACGACCTTGATGAGGCGCACAAACTTATGGATGGCGAATATTCCTATTCGAGCGCCTTTGGGGATATCAAGTATTATGAAAATGAAAACTTGCTAACATGGGCAGGTGGTGGGCTTGAGATTAAAAACGAACTTGGCCTGCGTGCCCTCGGGAGTTTGCACGGCGAGGACATAAAAAACAAGAAAAACTGGTTACAGGATATGCTAAAAACCGAGTGGGAACTGCTTAAAAAACCCGATATTATGAGGGTGGCATATTTTAGGCATCTTGTTTTGGGCAAATCACTGTAAAGGGCGGGGTGTGAAAGCCTCACCCCGCCGAGGTAGGTGTGTGGGTTGTGGCAGATGCTAAGGGGGAAAAGGTTTTTGTCAAACTTTTTCCTTAAAAAAGTTTGCAGGGGTTTGGGGACGGCGTCCCCAAGGTCTCTTAGTTTGTTATCACAGTTCGCACATGCGGATTTGATATATGATGCTATATAAAAATTCTCGGGAGGTAAAATGCAGTATGAACAAGGCAGACAAAAATCAGCTTGCCCGTCTGGCCGCAGAAATTAGGTTGGATGCGGTGGGTGCTGTACATGCGGCAAGTTCGGGTCATCCGGGCGGTGCGCTGTCGGCAGCAGATATGGTGACATATCTCTACTTTAAGGAGATGAATGTCGATCCCAAAAACCTAAAGGATGACAATCGTGACCGTTTTATATTGTCTAAGGGTCATTGTTGCCCCAGCTACTATGCGGCGCTGGCACACAAGGGCTATTTTTCGAGAGATGAGCTTAAAAACTTTAGGCAGTCGGGTCATATCCTGCGAGGGCATCCCGATATGAAAAAAATCCCCGGGGTTGACTTCTCGGCCGGCTCGCTCGGTCAGGGTTTGTCGGCCGCTTGTGGTATCGCTTTGGCCGCAAAGCTCGATAACAAAGATTATCGCACATATGTAATTTGCGGTGACGGCGAAATTCAGGAAGGGCAAATCTGGGAAGCCGCCATGTTTGCAGGTTTTAGAAAGCTGGATAACCTGTGCGTGTTTATAGATAACAACAACCTGCAAATCGACGGCGCAGTGGATGAAGTTTGCTCCCCCTATCCCATCGACAAGAAATTTGAGGCCTTTGGCTTTAACGTAATAAATATCGATGGCCACGACTTTGACCAGATCGCCGATGCACTGGACAAGGCACGTGCCACAAAGGGAATGCCCACCGCCATCGTGGCCAAGACGGTCAAGGGCAAGGGTGTGTCGTTTATGGAGAACAATGTAAACTGGCATGGCAAGTCCCCGAGTGATGAGGAATATGAGACTGCAAAGAAAGAGTTGGGCGCTGTTATTGCGTCTTTGGAGGTGTAATCATGGCTGAAGTTGTAAAGAAGGCGACACGACAGAGCTACGGTGATGCCCTTGTGGAGCTTGCAAGTAGCAACCCCAAAGTGGTGGTACTCGATGCCGATTTGGCCGCCGCCACCCAAACAGGAAGATTTAAGAAGGCCTGCCCCGAGAGATTTTTTAATGCCGGTATTGCCGAGAATGATATGATCGGCATAGCCGCCGGCCTGTCCACTTGCGGATATATTCCCTTTACCAGTTCCTTTGCGATGTTTGCGGCGGGTCGTGCTTACGATGCTGTGCGCAACATGGTGGGTTATCCCCATAATAACGTCAAGATTTGTGCCACACACGCCGGCATCTCGGTGGGTGAGGATGGTGCAACCCATCAGTGCAACGAGGATATAGCCCTCATGAGAGGCATCCCCGGCATGGTGGTTATAAACCCCGCTGACGACATTGAGGCAAAGGCCGCCGTTATGGCTGCTGTGGAGTACGAGGGGCCTGTGTATATTCGCCTTGGCAGAATGGCTGTGCCGACCTGCAACGACCCCGCCACATATAAATTTGAGATCGGCAAGGGTGTGCAGATGGCCGAGGGCAATGATGTCACCATCATTTCGACCGGCCTGATGACAAGCGAGGCCGTCAAGGCTGTCGAGATGCTGGGAGCCGAGGGCATCAGCGCAGGGCTTGTGAACATCCACACCATAAAGCCTTTGGACAAAGATATTATCATCAAGAATGCCGCCAAGACAGGCGCAGTGGTCACGGCCGAGGAACATTCGGTTATAGGTGGACTGGGTTCTGCCGTGGCCGAGGTGTTGGCCGAGAACTGCCCTGCACACATGCTCAGAGTGGGTGTTGAGGATGAATTTGGCCGTTCGGGGCCTGCCGAACAACTGCTAAAAGAGTTTGGTCTGTGCGCCGAGAATATCGTAGAAAAGGCCAAGCAGGTTATAGCAAAGAAGAAATAAAAGACAAAATTGTGCCCATAGGGCAAAAGGTGGGGCACAGACAAAACGTCTGTGCCCCGTACTGCATATTGGGAAGTGTGAAGGGGTGAGCGGATGAGCGAGACGACCATGCTAAAATTTATACTTTTGGGCATAGGGGTGCTTGGGATAATGCTGGTGGTTATAAACATAATACAGCGCCCCGACCACCCACAGCCCATGACGGTCGAGGCGTATATTTCACAACCCGAAGAGGGTGCGAGCGATGCCATGTCCGAGACCTCCGCCCCCGACGGGTCTACCGAGCCCATAAATGTAAACACCGCCACCAAAGAGGAGCTGATGAGCCTGCCCGGCATAGGTGAGGTGATCGCAGGGCGCATAATCGAGGAGCGGGAGTTTTTGCCTTTCTCATCGGTGGAGGATTTGCAGAGGGTGAGCGGTATAGGTGAGAAGACGGTGGAGGAGCTACGGGGGTTAATTACCCCTAAAGGCCCCTAAACTCAGCATATTTTGTTCCTCAAAGCTTAGCAGTTCTTGCCCTAAGTTTACAACAGGGCGGTCACAGTAACAGTATTCCTTGAGTAGACGGCGCAGGTCGGTTATGCCCATGTCACTGCCATCTATGAGCATCCCTGCGAGGTGCTGTGGGGTGTGGTTTAGCATGGTGCTAAACTGTATGCCCATCTCGGCGCCGGCCTTGGAGAGAAAGCCCACCTCCTGTGGTACACTGCCGTACCCTTCCATCATGGTGATGGTCTTGCCCAGCAAGTGGCTGTATCCCGCCTGTTCACGTTTGATCTCGCTGTGAATGGCGGTGCCGTTGGCTTTGGGGAGCAGGGTGTCAAGTGCGCTCATGGCCATGGTGATGTTTTGATATATCGCATCAAGCATTGCAGTATTGGGATTCATTTGACTATTCCTCTCAGTTTTTGGTTGTAATATGATGTTTTTTAGGGTAACCATTTGCAATATGAAAATGTAAGGAGTAAAATCCCAAAAAAATGACAATTTTTTATTGAAAAACTGTTGACAAGCTGTTGTGATGTGTTGTATAATAGCTAAGTCGCACCGAGCAAATGGTGAGACAAATTATGTGGGAGCATAGCTCAGCTGGGAGAGCACCTGCCTTACAAGCAGGGGGTCACAGGTTCGAGCCCTGTTGTTCCCACCATGGTTTGGCCCAGTAGTACAGTCGGTTAGTACGCCAGCCTGTCACGCTGGAGGTCGTGGGTTCGAGTCCCATCTGGGTCGCCATACCCGGCTCTGTAGCTCAGTTGGTAGAGCAGCGGACTGAAAATCCGCGTGTCGTTGGTT
>CAYJGR010000018.1:13674-30130 GCA_964370005.1 uncultured Oscillospiraceae bacterium | reverse complement strand
AAAAATCGCAGGGGTTTGGGGACAGAGTCCCCAAGGTCTTAGTTGCCCTTTGCCCTTAGCTCTCCTCGCTCAACCAAACCTGCTCGGACTCATGCCTTTTGGGGCGCACCATCAAATCCCGCAGTGCTTCCTTTGTGGGCTTCTGTTCATACAGCACGCGGTATATCTCGGTTGTTATGGGCATGGCCACATCGTGACGCTTTGCCAGATTGTAGGCGCAGGCCGCCGCTGTGTAACCCTCGACCGTCATGCCAACCTCGGCTATGGCCTGCTGTGCCGTCTTGCCTTGACCGATCAGTAGGCCTGTGCGACGGTTGCGGGAGTGCATTGAGGTGCAGGTAACGATTAAATCTCCAATACCCGACAGCCCTGCAAATGTCTCCTGTTTTGCCCCCATGGCTATACCAAGGCGGGCTATTTCGGTTATGCCTCGGGTCATGAGTGCCGCCTTTGTGTTGTCACCAAGCCCCAAGCCATCACAAGTACCGGCTGCAAGGGCTATGACGTTTTTGAGCGCACCACCCAGCTCTACCCCCACCACATCGTCATTTACATATATGCGCAGGGCATCGTTCATGAGCAGTTCTTGGGCGTACTCGGCGGCCTCTCGGTTTGTGCTGGCCGCCACGATGGTGGTGGGCACGCCTCTACCCACCTCTTCGGCATGGGAGGGGCCTGAGAGTATCACAACGGGATTATGTGGCAATTCCTCGGCCATAACATCGGCCAAAAGCTTAAAAGTTTCGGGCTCAAATCCCTTGGCCACACATGATACGGGCACACCTTTTTTTATATGCTTTGCCACTGCATTGCAGGCCGAACGCACCGCAAATGAAGGGGTAGCCACTATGACAAAATCGGCTTTTTCTGCCCCTGTTATATCGTTTGTGATATCCACATCGGGGGGCAATATTATGCCGGGCAATAACTTTTTATGCTCGCGGTCGGTTTGTAGACGCTGTACTTCCTCGGCAAAGGGGCTCCACAACATGACGGTGTGTCCACAATCTGTACACATAGCCGCCAGTGCACAGCCAAATCCACCTGCCCCTAAAATCGCTATATGTGCCATAATTATGACCATTCCTTTCGATTTTCCTGCTCGGCAGGCTTTTTTTGTCCAAATCTGCTTTCGGTGCCGTTGAGTAAGCGTTTTATATTTTCTCTATGCATAAGAATTACCACACCACCCATGATGGCCGAGGCGACGGTGTCAAGTGTGGCGGGGCTATGATAGATATAGGTATTCACAAGATAGGTGATGATGGGATAAAGCAATGCCGCCAACACCGACCCCAGTGACACAATCCTTGTAATAAACATTAGCACCACCGTGGCCGGCACCAAAAATAAGAACACCAACGGATTTATCACCAGCATTATTCCGGCCGAGGTGAGCACACCTTTGCCACCCTTAAAACCAAAGTATAGCGGGAACAGGTGACCTATAAGTGCGAATACCCCGCCGACATAGCCACCATCCAAAAGGGTTATACCCACGGCGGTAAAAACAAGTCGCCCTATGTACACAGCAATTATGCCCTTTGCAAAGTCGCCTGCGCAGACCATGGCGGCCATTTTCTTGCCATATACTCGCAGTACATTTGTCATACCGGCATTGCCACTGCCGTGATTGCGCACATCATCGCCCCGCAGTCCCTTTGAAACTATAACCGCAAAGCTAATGCTCCCCAGCAAATAGCCCAATACTGCCACTATGGCAAAATATATCACTTGCATCATTTGATTTCCTCCGAGTCGTTTTGTCAACCTATTGTACCAATTATATGTCGGTATTGCAAGGGAGTGTATGTTAAATAAGCGTCATCTCATAGAAAAACGGCAACCGCAGTAGTCCTGTCGATAAAGCCCATACACCTCGGACAGTTCTAAGGAGCGTTTATAACCACCTAATTTCTTAAAATCTGAAAATAGATAGTCAACACCCATATTTTGCGCAATATCTGCGCCTATGCTGTTTATAAGTTGAGCGTTTTTGTGGGGGCTTATGGTGAGGGTGGTGGCGAAGTAGTCGTAGCCACCATGTGTGGCCATATCGGCAGTTTTTTTCATGCGTTGGTGGAAACATTTTGCACATCGTGCCCCGCCCTCGGGCTCATTTTCAAGCCCTGCCACCACCTGCAAAAATTCATTTTGGTCATACTCCGGCCTAAATATTCCCCCCTGAAATCCCATTTCGCTTGTCATGCGCACAAGTTCCTCCCGCCGGCGGTCATGTTCCTCTGTGGGGGCGATGTTGGGGTTATAGAAAAGTATATCGATAGCAAATTTGGTGGCAAGGTATTCAAGCACATAGCTCGAACAGGGCGCGCAACAACTATGGAGTAGCAGTGTTGGTCTATTCCCCTTTTCTTTTGCTATAATTTTTTCAAGTTCCCGCTGATAGTTGATTTTATTATTCACTTCTCCCCCACCTTTTCATATGCTGACAAAAGCAATTGTAAAACTTTACTATTTGTGGTATGATTATCGTGTATATATTTTTAGTTCATTTACTCTATATAATAATGCAAATATATGTTTTGGGCAAGTGTAAACCTGTTTTTTGTACTATCCACAGAAGGGAGCTTTAGCGTGAAACATCACGCTAAAATCTTATTTTGAAGGCCTCGCCCGAGGACGGGCGAGATGCCCAAAAAAAATCTCCATTCTGTTAAGGAGATTTTTCAAAACTATTTGTGCTGTGCACAGAAGGGAGATTTTTTATGAACACTAAGCGACAGGGCGTTCTTTCGATACATCTACAGGACTTACAACAGGCTATGAAGTGTGACCCCATATCGGTGGTAAAACAGGCCGAAACCCGCTATAGTAGCGAGCTTGTTAACCTTTGCGCCAAGGCTATCATGGAAAATCGGCATATAATTTTGGTGGCCGGCCCCAGCTCATCGGGCAAGACCACCACCGCAAAAAAAATTGCTAAAATACTAAAATCCCACGGCAAACTTGCCCATCGTATATCGCTCGACGATTTCTATCTCAGCCGTGACAGTCTTCCCCTCTGGCCCGACGGCACCCCAAATTACGAGAGCGCCGAGGGTATAGACCTTGCCCTACTTCATGATTTGGTGGGAAGGCTAATATCGAGTGGGAGTGCCAAGTTTCCAACTTTTGATTTTGCGACAGGCAAGCGGGCAGCCAAAACCTTCACCCTCGACTACACACCCAACACATTTTTGATCATTGAGGGGCTACACGCCCTCAACCCGCTGGTCACAATAGGCATGGGTGAGCAGGTATTTCGGGTGTACACGAGCGTTCACAGCCGTTTTGTTGGTGAAAGCAATGAGCGCATTCTCGGGGTGCGCCAACTGCGTCTCACACGGAGAATTATCCGTGATATCGTCTACCGCAATGCACCTGTACACCGCACACTTGAAATGTGGCAAAAGGTGATGGATGGCGAAAATCTTTATATCTCTCCCTACCGTAGCAGTGCCGATATCCATCTCGACGCCACACACTGCTATGAGCCCTATCTCTATCACGATACAATTATAAAGACCTTGGCCGATTTCCCCACAAACCATCCCCACCATACAGCGGTGATGGAGCTGCGGGAAGCGCACAGTCATTTTTACCAGATGGACAAATCGCTGATACCCAATAACAGCTTGGTGCAAGAGTTTTTGCGCACCACCGATAACCCCGAATTTTAACGAATAGGAAGGAAGATAGCTATGAAAGTTGTATTTTTTGGAGCTGCAAAAGAGGTCACGGGTAGTTGTCACTATCTCGAGACCTCTGGCAAGAAAATCTTGATCGACTGTGGTATGCAGCAGGGTTCGGATACCCCCGACAACCCCGAGGATTTGCCGTTTGTGCCGGGGCTTATCGATTATGTCCTGCTTACCCACGCCCACATAGACCATTCGGGACGGCTACCCTTACTTACAAAGCTCGGCTACACGGGGCCTATATATGCCACCCGTGCGACCTGTGATTTATTGCGCATAATGCTCATGGACAGCGCCCGCATACAGGAAAACGATGCGGCATGGAAAGCCAAGCGCAATAAACGTTCGGGCGAAAAGGAAGATGAGCCTCTCTATACCACTGAGCACGCCGCCGCCACCCTTGAGCAACTTGTGCCGGTTAGCTATGAGGAGACGGTCGAGGTGTCACAGGAGATACAGGCCACATTTCATGATGCAGGGCATCTGCTGGGTTCGGCAGCCATACGCCTTACATTGCGGGAGGATGGGCAGGAACGCTCCATCGTATTTTCGGGGGACGTAGGCACGACTCATCGCCCCATAATTCGTGACCCACAACCTGTACCCACCGCCGATTATGTCGTGACCGAATCGACCTATGGCGACCGTCTACACGATAAAATTGATGGCACAAACGAGGAATTGGCCAGGGTGATAAATGACACATTGGCACGTGGTGGCAATGTCATAATCCCCTCATTTGCGATAGGGCGCACCCAAGAGCTTTTATACCGCATCCGTGAGATAAAACAGGCGGGTTATGTAAAGAGTGTGCCAAATTTCCCTGTTTATGTCGACAGTCCGTTGGCACTTGAGGCCACCCAGATATACAGCGGGGATTTGCGGGGCTACGCCGATGAGGAGACCATAAAGGTACTGCGGGATGGTTTTGAGCCGATAAACTTCCCCGGCCGTCATCTTTCCCGCTCGACCCAAGAGTCCATGTTCCTCAACACCGACCGCACCCCCAAGGTGATAATATCCTCCAGCGGCATGTGTGATGCGGGTCGCATTCGTCACCACCTAAAGCACAATTTATGGCGCAAGGAATGCACCATCTTGTTTGTGGGATTTCAGGCCAAAGGCTCGGTGGGACGCCATCTTCTCGACGGTGCCACCGAAATAAAGATGGTGGGTGAAAAGATAAATATTGCGGCCAATATAGAAAATTTCCGCTTTATGAGCGGACATGCCGACCAACAGGGACTACTCGACTGGCTTGGATATATGCAGCCCAACCCCGGCAAGGTGTTTGTGGTTCACGGCGAGGAGACTGCCGCCGAAACATTCACAGAACTTTTAATTGACAAGGGCTACAACGCCGTTTGCCCCGAGTTCAGTTCAGCATTTGATCTTATAACCGGCGAGTGCATCGACGCAGGGGTGGCCAGAGAGCAGGTTGTGGCCGAACGTGAGGCCGAAAAACGCCGCACACGTGTTAAGGTGGTTTCCTCGGCTATGCGTAGGCTACTACAGGCCGCCGAGCGTCTTATGCAGGTGGTACGCCAGAACGAGGGCGGTTCAAACAAAGATCTTGGCAAGTTTGCCGACCAAATAAACGCCCTGTGCGACAAGTGGAAACGCTAAAAATTTTGGCCGAATATAAATGTTGCCGGCAACATTTATATTCGGCCTTATCATCGCCTATCCACCTATGCTCACTTCAAGCCCCATGCGCTGACCAAGTTCCATATATGGGGCGAGGTCGGATTTTTGCAGCATGTTGCCCGACCATGCGTACTCCCTACCCAGTTTTGCATACTTGCCCTTACCTAAAGTATGGTATGGGAGTAAATCGGCCTTTGTGATGCCATGGGCTGTGCAGTATTCAAAAATCCTTTTCATATGTTTTGATTTATGATTCCAAGCGGGTAGCACCGGTATGCGGGCGGTGATGGGTTTGCCCGCTGCTACAAATGCATCGATATTTGCCGAGATTGTGGGATAATCCCCTGCAATTTCGGCAATTTTATTTGGGTCATAGTGCTTTATGTCAAACAGCACAATGTCGATGTAGGGCATAAGTTTTTCAAGGTGTTTTGTATCGAATTGGCCACAGGTCTCGACCGCCACCGAGATGCCCTCTTTTTTGCACAGCAGGAGCAGTGGCAACAATGCCTCACCCTGCTCCAGTGCCTCACCGCCCGAGAGGGTCACCCCTCCCCCGCTGTCGGCATAGTAATGGGCATCCCGCATCACCACGGCCATAATCTCCCCGGCCTCCATGTACTTACCGCTACATGTTATGGCATTTGTGGGACAGATCTCTGCATAAATTTCACAATTATCGATGCGTGGACGGTCAAACACCGGCCACCCCTCCACCATGCGCACCTCGTCCCCTTCACACATGGTGGCGCACTTCCCACACCCGCTACAAAGTCGCCTATCCCACATTATTTCGGGGTAAGGCTGTTGCGACTCGGGGTTGGCACACCACGGACAGCGCATAGCACACCCCTTAAAAAACACCGTGGTGCGAATACCCGGGCCATCATGTAGTGCAAAGCGTTCAATTTCCATCACACATAGTTTTTTCAATTTCTGTCCTCTTAATCGTACATCACTCGGCTCATAAGCTCATCTTGCACATCGGGTTCGAGGTTTACAAATATGGCGCTGAAACCACTTACCCGCACAATGAGATCTCTGTAGTTGTCGGGGTTGGCTCGGGCTTTTTCCAGTATGCCCTTGTCTATAACCGTCACCATGATATGACAACCACCCCGCCCAAAGTAGCTTTTGAACATCATTTTTATCTTTTCGGCGTTCTCGCGGAAGAAGTTGGTCGAAAACTTAATATTTTGCACACTGCCCCCATGCAGACCTGCGTCAAAGCGGGAGAGGGAATTGAGCACAGCTGTGGGGCCACTGCGACTGGCACCACCTTGGGGGTTGTTTGCCGGGTTCATGAAGGTACCGGTGTAACGGCCGTCGGGGGTGGCTCCTGTGCGCCTTCCCCATTCGGTGTTGAGCTGATTGTTGCTTATAACGATGAGATAGTACTGCATACCGGCCGAGATACCACGATCACGAATACCACCCGCCACAAATTCATAAAATTCGTTGGCCATGTCGTCTATTTCGGTTATGTCATTGCCATATTTGTCATACTCCCACAGCTCACGGCGCATCTCTTCATAGCCCTCAAAGTTTGCATTTGTGGCCCGCACAATTTCACGTAGTGTATATTTTTTGGTATCATATACAAAATGTTTTATTGCTGAGAGTGAATCCGACGTATTGATATTGCCGTATGTCTCATTTGTACCGCCAAGATAGCGTATACCGCCATCCAAAAGCGCCTTGCCTCGCCCAATGCAGTCATCCATCAGCAGGCTTGTAAACATAAATGAAACATCCCTGTTCATGTAGCCATACGACTCGTACTGCGCATTGATAGACAGGTCAAAATAGTAGTCAAGCAGGCGTTTATACTGATTGTATAAATCATTGAAGGTTTTAAGTTCCTCGACAGGAAGAAGTTTTACATCGCCGTTTTTCTTTTTGCCATCGGTGGGGTCGATGCCCTCGTTTAGCGAAATGGTCAGGAGTTTAAGCAAGTTTATACAGGTGTTGGGGGTACCACAGCTCTGCCCCGCTATGACAAATTCACCGCAACCAAAGGGCACATATTGCTCGGCTGTCTTTTCATCCACCCGCATGGCCTTCATCACAGCCGGAACATTCACATCGTCATTGTAAAGTGTGGGGTAGGTCGCACCCCCGCCTAAACATTCCATGGCATCGTCAAATAAATCCTCGTCCATATCCTTTGTTATACGCAGGGTAAATTGTGGCTCGACATAGCGCAGTTCTTTAGCCACCCTCATACAAAGACGGGCAAACATGTCGGCCGCCTCGGGATTCTTGCGCCCACGCCCACCCACAATTATACGACCGTTTACCGTGGTGCGGCGATTCTCTATCATTGTCCAAAGGCTTTTAAGATACCCCACTGCCTCCTGCTCGGTCAACACACCGCTTTGTATGTCCCTTTGCAGATACACACCCAAATAATCATCAAGTCGCCCATAATTTATCACCCCTGCCAGCAGAGCATAAAGCCAAAACAGCTGTAGCGCATCATGGAAATTATCCGGTGCATCGCCCTGCACATTTTTCAGCCCCCGGGCCATGCGCAGCAGTTGTTTTTTGCGCTCGGGTGTGGCCGTCTCGGCCTGTTTCAGTGCCATTTGTCGCTGCTGCTCGGCACAGGTCACAAAGAGGTCGAGGGTTTTCAGTCCACCGATATAAAACTCATTTTGGGGCTCTGCACGGAGTTTTTGCTCCAAAATTTTGCGTAGTCCCCCTATGCCGTTGTCGAGCAGTAGTGGGTAGTTGAGCATCATACCGCTAAGGCGTGCCGTGGCGATAAGTGGTGTTTCGCAGTCGATAAACTGCCCCACCACATCCTCTATGAGCATCTCTTTGCGGTACTTTGTGCGTATGTCGTGCTCTGTCCAGTAGTCATACAGCGCATCAATCTGTGCAAGTTGTGCGGGGTCCTTAAATTTCTTTTGAAAGGTACGCAGTTTGCCGAACACGCAGTAATGCCCCACCCCACCCAGCGAGGTGACACACCCAAACCCGATAGGCAAAAAGTCTATGCGCCCCGCTATGAGGTCCTGTTCCTCAATGGTGCGAAACAGTGCAGGATACAGCACCGATAGACACTCTATTTCCCGCTGTTCACGACTGCTACCAAGGTGTTTACGATGGGTGTCTGTGTAGCTCTGCATTATCTCAAGCTGTTCTAAATCGCTCTTTTCACAGGGCAATTTTCGGCTGACCTCTACATTTTGTGCGGCGTCCAAATTAAATTTTGCCATATGCTTTCCCCTTTCATCCAAAAACGAGTAGCTCACCGCATCTATGCGTCAAGCTACTCATTTGTTTTGCTCAGTGCTTGCTTTTTTCGCTGTCGCGCCAGTTGTTAGACAGTCCACCCATCAGGTCGGCAAAGCGCTTTGCTGTTAGGTGCGGGCGGGTGATTGCACTGCCCACCACAACGGCATGGGCGCCCAAGTACAGACACTTTATAGCATCCTCGGGGGAATAAATATGCCCCTCCATCATCATATAGGTCTGATCGCCAAACTCACGACACATGCGGGCAAACTCACGCAAATCGGGTTCTTCGATGTGGCTTGTCTTAGCGGTGTAGCCGTATAAGGTGGGGGCTACTATGTCGGCGCCGTTTTCGACCGCACGGCGAGCCTCCTCAAAGTCGGATACGTCGGCAAATGTCAAAGCCTCGGGTATAGCCTTTTGCACCTTGGGTAGCAAATCCCATGCGATAGTACCCTCGTGGGTGGTTTGGGCGGTGCAGTCCATGGCAATTATTTCAGCACCGGCCTCCCACACCTCCTGTGCAGCCTCTAAAGTAGGGGTGATAAACACATCGGTGTCATCATGCCAAATCTTATATAGCCCTATGACAGGCAAATCCACCACCGCTTTTATGGCGCTGATTTGTTCGGGGGTGTTCGCACGTATAGCCACTGCCCCCGCCCACTTTGCCGCCTCGGCCATCTTTACCACCATGTCCTCGGTGTAAATGGGATCGTCCTTTTGGGTCTGGCAGGATACTATAAGTCCATTCTTAAAACTGTCAAGCATAGCTCTTTTCTTAGGATCGGTTGTTTTCAATGTGATAATGCTCCAATCTATCTGTTTTTTTGTGTGTACACCCTCTCACCGCTTTTTTGTTTGGGTGATGGCGGGTGCGAGGCGGGCTGATGCCCGTGGTGTTGGCGGGCTGATGCCCGGTGAGCACCCGTCGTTGCCCAAGCGGAAAAGCGGTGAGAGCGGCAGTGCGTGTCGCTCTATTCCCTTACACTTTTCACGAATATTGTTTACCCAAAAAGGCTGCACCGATTATGCCGGCATCGTTGCCAAGTGTCGCCCTAAGTACGGGGGTATTGGGCATGAGATCACCCGCATAGGCCATCTCATACACCTTTTGGCGCAGTGGGGCAAGCAGATTTTCACCCTCATTGCTCACACCGCCACCCAACAGTATCACCTGTGGGCGCAAACAGGTCACAAAGCTTGACAGCCCCACAGCCAAGTAGTGAATATAATTGTCAACCACTTCCTGTGCAGGCTTGTCCCCCTGTTTAGCCGCATCAAACGCAGTGCGTCCGTTTACCTTGTTCATATCCCCATCACACAGGTTGTACATAATCGAATCTGGGTATGACACAATGGCACAAATGGTATCACGAATAAGGCCGGTCACCGAGGCATAGGCCTCCAGACACCCTTTGCGACCGCATGTGCAGGTCATGCCATCCATCACAATGGTGGTATGTCCCGGTTCGCACCCATGGCCGTTGCCCCCCGTAAAAATTTTATTGTCCATTATGATACCACCACCCACGCCTGTGCCGAGGGTGAGCATCAGCACATTTTTGTAGTCTTTGGCCGCACCGGCGATGGCCTCACCATAAGCGGCACAGTCGGCATCATTGGCAACATAGATAGGAAGGTCAATATGCTTTTTAAACTCGCCGATTATATCGAGGTCTTTCCAGCCCAAATTGTTGGCAAACACCACATTTCTTGTATCGGGGTCGATGGTACTGGGTACACCTATACCGACATGTAAAACATCCTCAAGTGTTAGCCCCGCATCGGCCACAGCCTTTTTGGCGGCATCAGCCATATCGGCCACTATCTCCTCAAAACTGCGCCTTGCATTGGTCGGGGTTTTATACTTGCCCACAAATTTATAATTTTCATCCATAACGGCCACCGCTATATTAGTGCCGCCCAAATCTATGCCTAGATAATATCCACTCATAACATGACCGTCCTTTCTGATAACCTACACTCCTGTTTGCATCATCACGCCATCAACAAAGCCCTTTGCCCGGGAAATATCCCCCTCATCAAGGTGCTCAATTATCACAGGCATGTTGGGGTGATGCTTTGCCAGCAGTTTAAAGTACAGCGGATAATTCAGTCCACCAAGCCCTGCCGCAGGCAGTTCTACACCACCGCTTCCTCTAAAGGAATGGGAGGCATCGGCATCTATGTCGGCATGCTTTTCGCTTGTGTCCTCGGTGAGCATACAGTCCTTGGCGTGGGCTATCTTCATAAAGGGGGCAAGCCTGTCAAAAATCTTATGGAGTTCTGCGTCCATATTGCCGAAGTTTTGCTCGTTAAAGTAGTTTGTCGGGTCACAAATTAGCCCAATATTTTTGCTGTTGACATCGGCAAACAGTCGCTCGAGTTGCTCTACACTGCCGATGACATTGTTCACATAATTCTCAACAATGAAGGTGACACCCTTTTTCTCGGCATAGGCTACTATATCTTTTATGATGGCGAGTGTCTCCTGATATACTTCCTCACTTGCGTTTCGGTCGTCCCATACCCAGTCGCTCTCCTCGTTATAGGTGCCGGTCTCACTGGCGACATAGGGGCAACCCAAATCATGGGCAAAATCTATCATCTGCTTAAAATAAGCGATGTTAGCCGCCCTCTTTTGGGGGTCGGGATGAATAAAGTTTGTATAAGCCGACACAGCAATCACAGGCAAATTAGCCTTGCGAAATTTATTTCTTATCTCGACAGCCTTTTCATGGGTCAGCTCACCTTTGGCTGCATCGCAGTCCTTAAACGACACGTCGAGCTGTACACAATTAAAATCGCTGTCCTTTATACGACGGATAACCTCATCAGTGTTATACGGATAATACCCTGTAAATATTCCTACACTCAACATAACTTTGTGCTCCTCCCCAAACTAAATTATTGCCCCAAAATTTCTTTTAGGTTTATGGTGCGCTTTTCTTTTATAGACTTGTAACATCCCTCTACACATGCGATGGTGTTTATGTTATCCAGTGCGCTGATTTCGGGCTGTGTGCCCTGCTCGACGGCGCACAAAAGGCTCGACATAGTGCCCCTAAAGGCATCTGGGAACCACACAGTGTCCCACCCCGGCTCTATCCACTCATTGGGATATGATTTGCAGGTAAACTTCATTGTGCTGGGGCAGCGCTCGGGATATTTTGGCCAACCGATAGTACCTGTAGCCATGCCGTCGGTACCCTCCACACGCCACTTGATATATATATCCTTCTCGCAGGGGTCATTTGGCCATGCCCACACATCGTCAAGACTGGTGGCCATCATGCCGTTTGCATAGTGGTAGGTGTACTGGGTTATGCCGTCCACATGCTCAAACTGTGTGCGGGGGTCGGTACGACAAACCGCTGTGATTTCCTCGGGGTCACCGAACAGATAGCGGAATATATCTATGTGATGTATGCCCATACCAAACAGTTCCAGCTTGTCATATCCACGCAAAAATGCCTGCCAATGGGGTATGGCTCGCATCTCTATAGTGGCGATAACCCCCTCGCCCAAAAGACCCTTGTCCAGCACATATTTAAGCGCCCTCATCGACTGGTCATAGCGCATATTGCTATTGACACCTATGGGGATGCCGGCCTCTTTGCCCAGTCGGACAATTTCCCTTGTGTCCTCAATGCTCATACTTATGGGCTTTTGGCAGAGGATGCCCTTGATATGACTGTGCTTTACAGCCTCCTGTACCACCGCCAACTGCTCGTGTGGCGGGATGGCTATGTCAAGGATTTCGATTTCGGGGTCGGCTATCATCTCCTGCCATGTGTCATACACTTTGGGTATATCGTATATTTTCGCCACATCTTGGCTCTCGGCACGAGACAGCGAGGTTATAGCCACTGCATTAAATCCCATATCACGATAGGCCGCAAGTTGGCAATCCTTCATAATAAATCCCGCACCTATGCAGCCGATGCGAAAGTCTTTACGCCCCGGCATAGGGGGAAGTGTTGCATTTTCAATCTCTTGTATAAGGGTCTTTAAGTCCTGCATAATTTTATATCTCCTTTTGTATAATTAAATGTTATATTACTAAAAGGATAATCAAATCACTGACGCACAGGTTTTGCTCGGTTGTAGGCTGCGAGCAGTATTATAAGCACAAAACCCATAATGAGGTTGCGGGTACTGCTGTCCACCTGAAGTACCGACAGACCATTTGAAAGCACTGTCAGCAGTAGCGCACCGGCCACTGTGCCGGCATATTTACCTTTGCCACCCGACAGCAGTGTACCACCCACGACCACCGCCACGATGGAATCCATAGTCATGGTATCAAATGTACCACTCTTGATAAAGCCTGCATTGCCCGCCCCGATAAAGCCGGCAAGCCCACCCAAAAGCCCCGCAATGGTGTAGTTAAGCACCTTGACATTGGCTGTTTTTACACCTGTAAGGAAGGCCGCACGGTTGTTATTACCCAAAAGATATACCTGCTGGCCATAACGTGTGCGGTGCATGAGCAGGAACATCAGCACAAAAAATCCCAAGGCGAAAAACACAAGCATGGGTAAAAATCCAAATAGTCTTGTGGTGACAAAATCTTGAAACCATTCGGCAACACTGGTGTGCTCAGGGGTACCACCTGTGATAACATACTGCATTCGACTGACTATATTCGAGATATACAGCGTGACCACCATGGGGGGCAGACCCGCTTTTACAGCGCCAAGGCCGTTGCACAATCCCACAAATGCGCCCATCAATATCGATACCAACAGTGCCGCAAAAAACAGCCCGACACTCTCGGTCCCCTGCATGACGGTGACCGACAGTATAGCCGCCATGGACATGGTAGCACCCACCGACATATCAATACCATCCGATATGATAACAAGCGTCTGCCCCGCCGAAGCGATAGCCAACATGGCCGTAAATGACATGATACTGCCAAACGAGTTTACATTCAGCGAGCGGGGATTAATTATTACGGTTATGACAAAAAGTGCGACCGAGATGAGCAGTGCCATGCCGATTTGGTTGCTACTTGCAAACTGTCGTAGCGACGATTTAACATTACTCACTGTGCCCACCTCCCATTACCTGTTTTTTAAGACCGCTGAGCAGGGTTTCGCGTTGCGCCCTCACAGCGAAAATTGTACCCACAAGACCTATGAGAATGATAAGGTCGGTAAATAGATTGTGCCAATATGTGTTGTAGTTCTCGCCTGTCACCCTTGAAATCATAGCAAATATCTTGGGCACGGTTGTGGTGACCAGCACCTGAAATCCCACACCGTAAAGTGCACACATCATTGTACCCCAACCACCTGCCAGACTGATACCGCCAAGTATACAGGCGCTGATGCTCTGTAGACCGTAGGCCTCACCTGTGATGGGGTTGCCGGTGGTGTAGGCCGCTGTGTAGCACAGTCCCGCAACGCCTGTAAATATACCCACAATGGCGTATATTTTAACCTTTGTGGCCGCACTGTTTATACCTGTGGCGTAGGCATTGCGCTCGTTGCCACCCAGTGCATATACATGGCGAAGTAGCGGTGTGCGTTCCATATACTTCCATGACATATAGGCCGCAATGAGCACAAGCACGCTAAAGGGTATGACCTCAAAAATCATGTTGTCATATATCTGATTTGCAATGGTGGGCACATCTCCGCCCGGCTTTGGTGATATCCATAGGTTTATACCCTTGACGATAAATATCATGGCGTAGCCGGCCAGAAGTGGCGGTATGCGAAGATAGGACACCACCACGCCGTTAAGGGTGGATATAACCACCGTGGCGGCCACGGCAATAAGCCAAGCCAGTGGCACGGGGATATCTATCCATGTGGGAAGTTGCACCGCCAATACATTGGCAAAACTCATCTGTATACCGATGGAAATATCGATGATACCCATGAGCATGAGCAGTGCCTGTCCCATGGTAACCAATATAAGTGGCATATAGCTCTTAAAAAGTGATGCAAAATTCAAATAGGTTTTTTGTGTAAAAAATGTCGAGGGTTCTTGGATAAAGGGAACCAAAAAATATATTATTAAAAATCCAAAAAACAAAATCATACCCGCAAAAGAGGGCGATTTTTTCATTTGTATAAAACGTTCTTTCACTCGTTATTCCCCCCTTCTTCCTGTCCCGATAGTCCGAACATAGCCGCTACCAGACGTTCCTCGGTGCGCTGTGAACCGACAAGCTCGGCACTTATACGACCCTCATAAAATACATATATGCGGTCGGAAATTTCAAGAAGCTCTTCGTTATCGCTCGAAACATATATAACACTCATACCCTTGTCCAGACACTCCCGCAGGATTTTGTGAATTTCACGGCGTGAGTTTATGTCAACACCCTTTGTGGGGTCGTCGAGCAGTAATAGCGATGGGGATAGTGCTATCCAGCGTCCCACCACAAGTTTTTGCTGATTGCCGCCTGACAGCGAGTTTGCGGGATGCGAAAGACCACCCGCCACAATGCCGTAATCCTCCATCGCCTTGCCTGCAAAATCATCCATGGTCTTGGGGCTAAGCGGTGCAAACAGGCTACCCTTGGTGGCATTGGCGGCAAATATATTCTCGGCCACACTGCGTATGGGGAAGATGGACTCACGATTGCGGTCACCCGAGATAAAGCCCATATCATCGCCTATAGCGTCGGCGGGAGATTTATAGTGTCTTTCCTGCCCGAGGTAGTTTATGCTACCTGCGGTATGTTTTTCGTCGGCCAAAACAGCACGAATAAACTCCGATTGACCCTGTCCGTCCAGACCACCCACGCCCACAACCTCGCCCTTGTAGGCCACAAAGTCCACCCCGCGCAGTTTGGGGGGCATGGCAAGATCTTTGACGCTTAGCACCACATTGTCGGTGTCGTGGCTTATTTCGTCACGCTGACCTGCACCTGCATCCTTGTCGGGACGTTTTCCGGTCATATGGAACACTATGTCGTCGAGATCCATCTCACTTATATTGCCCTCGGCCACCATTTGACCCGAGCGCAGTATGGTACAACGGTCACAAATTCTAAATATTTCACCCATGCGGTGGGTAACCATGATTATGGCAAGACCTTGCTCTTTGAGCTGTGCAAGCACCTCAAAGAGGGTGTCCACCTCGTCGGAATGCAGTGAGGCGGTGGCCTCGTCCAAAATGAGGATGGAGGGTTCGCTGGCCATAGCCTTGGCAATCTCAATCATACTCTGGGTCGAAGGCATCAAAAACTGCACCAGTGCCTCGGGGTCCACATCAATTTTCAGACGTTCGAGGTACTGTTCGGCCTTTTGGCGGGCGGCTTTTTTATCCACCATACCGGCCGTACCTTTTGGCTCCATGCCCAGCACAATGTTATCCACCACACTCATGGTGGGGATAAGGCTTAAATCTTGATAGGCCACCGCCACCCCGAGCGACCTCGAGTCGGCGGCCGATTTGATATTCACGCCCTTGCCCTCGATGCTAACCTGTCCTGCTGTGGGGCTGACAAGTCCGCTTAGCACCTTGACCATGGTCGATTTACCACTGCCGTTGGAACCTAGAAGTGCCATAACCTCACCTTTTTTAACCGTGAGTGAGGCATCTTCAAGCGCTTTGACTGCGCCAAAATGTTTTGTAATGCCCTGCATTTGTAACAAGGGGTATTCCTCCCTTACAATATAATCCTTGTGGTTTCACAAGTTTATAACCGTCTATATAGCGGTAATTTTCATATTTATGTGCTACTAAAATTTATAATGCTACGTTCGTATTGCCGGTACATATTTAGGTTTCGCCGCCCGGCGCCCGGGGCCGCGGGGGCACGGGGGGGCAACCAAAAAATTTTTTTAGTTAACGGGCGGGGGCCCGGCCGCGCGGGGGGGGGGGGGGGACCAGGGGGTATA
>CAYJGR010000018.1:0-13664 GCA_964370005.1 uncultured Oscillospiraceae bacterium | reverse complement strand
TATAGCGTTAATTTTCATATTTATGTGCTAATAAATTTTATAATGCTACGTTCTTATTGCCGTTAAATTTTTTGGTTTCGCCGACGGGCCCGGGGCCCGTCGGCGAAAGGCTTCTCAAACTAAATCTTAGTTAAAGTAAGCGGCCTTTGCCTCGTCTACGCTGAGGTAGGACGATACAGAGGTAGAATCGGGCAGATCAGCAATAGTCTCAAGCTGTTCAGCCATATTCTCGTAGGTCATGATCCACTGGGGAGTGTAGTAAATAGCATTGCCATCGGTCAGAACGTCGGGGTTGATCTCGCTACCCTGACGCAGGTTCAAAGCGATGTTCAGAGCTGTTGCGCCGATGCCGGGAGGATTCTCAACAACGATAAAGGGTAGAACCTCTTCGGTGCTGTTAACCTCGGCAATACGACGGATCCAGGCTACTTCTTCCGAAGAAGAAATACAACCGGGATACTCGATGTTGGCCTCTTGGATAGCATCCAGGATGCCGCCGGCGGCTTCCTGATTGATGATGCCGTCAAACTCAAGACCGGAAGCGATGATCTCGCTCATGAGCTGCTTGGACTCGGTGTCACTCCAGTTGTGTGCACGGGTGTAAACAATCTCAAGACCTGCGTCGGTCAGAGCTGTCTGCCACACTTCGTTACGGATCTCGGAAGCCGAGTTGCCGTCGATGCCGTTGAACTGTACAACCTTTGCGCCTGCGCCCAAAGTCTCGATTACGAAATCGGACTGGATGCCTGCCCAAGCGGCCTGATCAACCACAACATTGAGTACGTCGGGCGAGTCGTAGATGCAGTCAGCGTTGACATATGTGATGCCGGCTTCATCAGCCTTTGCAATCACAGCGTCCAGACCAGAGGCAGCGATGGGGTTTACAACGATGATGTCGTAGCCCTCATTGATGGTCTGCTCGATCTGCTGGGTCTCAAGTGCGGGGTCGTTGTTGGCCACAAAGCTGTTGTACTCGCTGATCAGACCTGCGTCCATGCCGGCCTGGGCAGCTTCGCCCATCTGATCCTCGTACACTGCACGATAGGCATTGCCCTCGATTACAGCATTGTGAGAGGCCACCTTAAATCCACCGGTAGGTGCCTCGCCCTCGTCTTCACCCTCTGCTGCGGCTTCACTCTCGGGAGCCTCTGCTTCGGGGGCTTCGGTTTCGGCGGGGGCACAAGCGATGAACATAACGCTCAGCATGGCCACAGCCAACAACAGGCTTAGAATCTTCTTCATGATAAATCTCCTCCTAAAAAAAATCTATAACCAGATGCCTTGCGACATCAGATTACCACAATAAATGATGCTTACTCGACAGATTGTCCCGCAAGCAGTGCCTGGGCGGCCTCGGCTACAGCGGGGGCATAGTCCTGTAGCATCTCAAATTCACACTGACCGTTTATCTCCACAAGCATTCGCCGCAGGTTCTCCGACTCATAAAGCCTTAGCGCATCGGGGGATTTCTGCTCATTTTTGTAGTGATATGTCAGTGAAAATACGGGTGTACTATCGGGCGGCGATACCCTCTCGGGCAACATTCCCTCACCCGCGGCCGACACAAGCAGGGTGTAAAGCTGTCTAAACTGCGCTGTATCAACCGTCTGTCCGTTGCAGGTCGCCGACAAATCCTGAGTCGTATCCCCACTTAGAATATATAGGTAGTCTTTCCCATCCACACTAAGCTCAATCTGTGAAATTTCGGTGATAAGGGGGGAAAGGAACCATCTCAAAATCAGTTTATCATAACTTACATCGGTAAAATCAAGGCCATCAAGTATCTTATAAACCACGCCCTCGTCATCCACTGTGACAATGGGACTACCATCGGGGAGCTGTGACAATTTAATCACACTGCGCTCATATGGGGCATCGGTGGCCTCTCGCACATCAAATTCTATCTCAAGCAGTGGGGTATCAAAACCGTATTGTGCCAGCTCCTCATCGGTGCAGTTGTAATCCACTATACCCTCACTTATAAGCCCCAACAAACTTTCGGCAAACTTTGTAAGGTATGATGGGTCTACTTCGTAAAGTCCTGGGGAAGTTATCATGTGGGTGACCGCCCCGAAGGATAGTGCCTGTGTCATGAGCTCGCTGTCGGTACTGTCC
Source organism: uncultured Oscillospiraceae bacterium (assembly GCA_964370005.1). GTDB lineage: Bacteria > Bacillota > Clostridia > Oscillospirales > Ruminococcaceae > Heteroruminococcus. Next base: position 11,549 of record CAYJGR010000018.1, on the reverse strand, counting down.
ACAGCTTTTATGGTGACCGCTTGGGGTAGCTGTGTACCGCTTATGGTTACATCTCCGACTATGCCGAGCAGGTCGGGGGTTTGATTGGGTGGCACGATTATATAATCAATAAACTGCTCCTGTCCACCCATAAACCTCACCGTGCGCCCCCCTGCAAACAGATAGACCTCGGGGCTGTCGGCCAGCTTTGCATATCTGCCCCCGCTTACGATTTCCTCATCGCCAAACAGCAGGGTGAGTGATGTGGTATCGGCATAGGATATGTCCACGGTAGACAATGGGTTGTCCAATCCGTAGAGCGAAAGATCATCGGGTTGCGCTTCCACCAGCTCCTCATATGCAATATTGCTACATTCGTCAATAAGCATTGTAACATATTCCACATTCAAAATACTATCGGAAATCTCACCAATAAAAGCACTCTCACCCTGTCTATTCATGGTATAGCTTCCGCCCATGTTGTTCACCTTAATTTCGATCACATTCTCGGGGGATGTTTGAAGTATATATCCCCCCTCGGCGGTGGATTCCTCGGTGGTTGTGGGGGCGGTAAACAGCCAAACAGCCGCCACCACGAGCAAAACGACAACAATCAATATCACCACAATACTTCGTAGGGGTTTTGTCATCTATTTGTGCCTCCTTGTAAGCCATACCGCCAGTCCCAAAACAAGCACTGCCGCAGGAATTGCGAACACAAACAAGCCACCGAGCGTATCGGCCGTCTGTTGGGTGATATTAAGGCTGTCGGCCGTCAGCGACTTGGGGGTGACTGAAATTACATTCTCACGGCCACAAAGTTCCCCTAAAAGCTGTATAAGGTAATCGGCATTGCTAAACGATGGGTTTTGGAGGGTGTAACTTTGTAACATATCTGTGCTACCCGCCACCAACACATTGGATTGCGCCAATATATTTGTAGCATTGGCGCTGTCTCTCACCTTGTAGCTTGACAACACTACGGCCGGCATGGGGCCTTTTTGGGTGGCATCATCGGCTACAAAGTCCTCCCCCGCATCGACCGGGCGCACCCCACTGCTCTCTCCAAACTCCAAAAGGGTGGTGGTGTAACGCTCCTCTCGAGACTCGTACAGCAGTTCGAGCGGTTTGCTCACGGGGGCTAAAAATGGCACGTCGCTGTTACGAATAAGGGCGGTATACTGCTCATCCACATAGTCGGCCACGGCGTAGAAGGGGTGGTAGTTGTAGACACGGTTTTCGTCGGTCTCAAACACCGCACCATCACCCACCGAGATACCCCATTCCTCCAAAAATAACTCAAGCGAAGGCAGTGCAGGAATTTCAGCGGCGGTGGTATAGAATATAGTCTTGCCATATTCGCCACCGTTTTGTAAAAATGCGTCAAGTTTTTCGAGTTCTTGCTCCGAAAAATCGTTTTGTGGGGCGCATATCATCACCAAATCGACCTCGGCGGGTATATCAGCGGTGGAAAGCTGTACCCCTGTGAGTTCAAAGTTGTTTTCCTCGAGCAGGGCAGAAAAGGCATCGGGCAAACTTTCGCCATGTCCGCTTATAACCGCCACCTGTGGCATATCGGTGCTGACCACCCCTGTCACGGCCGATAAGAGTGTCTGTTCGGCCTTGGAGGACTGTATAACATATCCACCTGTTTGGTCGGCGACATAGTTAAATAAATCCTGTGTCGGTACATGGCGACTTTTACTCCCGGACTGTACTATTATGTCCCCCTCTTTGAGTTCATATTGGGGATAATTCCCCGCAAAGGCGGGGTCGCGGGCATAATCGATGTATATAAGCTCGACAGCTTGACCATGGCGGGCAAAATCCTCCATGACAGCATCGGCTTGGGCATTGTAGTGAGAATTTGCCACAAATCGTTCCTTGGTGGTGAGCACCTGTATTTTCACCTCATCTTCGAGCTGTGTGAGGTAAGATATCGTCTGCTCCCCCACCCCAAACGCACTGTTTGAAGTCAAATCGATTTCAAGACCAAAGCGGGCAACAAGCCCCCCCGCCACGATATTTATAAGTAACACCAACACTATGGCCATTGGCGCAAGTAGCATGTACAGTGTTTTGGTGCCTGTTTGCTTACTGAATAATTTTTTTGGCATCGGTTCCTCCTCAGTCCAACCTGCGCTTTTCAAACGCAAGTATGGTGAAGTAGATAAACAGCGCACTCACGCTGAAAAAGAATACAAGATCGGATATATCGAACACCCCAAGGGTGAAGCGACTGTAACGAGTTTCAAATGACATATCGGCCAGCAGCCCCGACAATACCGCACTGCTGACAGTCGAACCCAGAGCATCGAGCATTATAAGGAAAAATCCGACACAAAATCCACCCACAGCCGCTATCACTTGACTTTCGGTCAGTGCCGATATTAGCATACATATGGCGATAAGTCCACACCCCACGAGCAAAAGCCCTATAAAGTGACCTATGATTATCGGCCAATCGGGGGTGGCGTATATGCTCAGCACCACCGCCATAACGATTGTGACAGCAAGTGCGGTGATATAAACAAGCACAGCCGCAAAAAACTTACCCAGCACTATGCCGGTGGTGGTCACAGGCGACATGAGTAGAAGTTGGTCGGTGCGTGCTTTTCTCTCCTCACTTAGTAGGCGCATGGTGAGTATGGGCACCAAAAACACCGTCACGGTAAAGAGAAGTGAGTAGAGCTCCCGCATATCGGCCGTACCGCCATAAAGATTGTATCTAAAAAAGAAGTAGCCTGAAAACAGGTAGTAGACCGCCACAAACACATATCCAAGGGGTGAATCGAAGTAGGCGTTTAGTTCTCGTTTTAATATAGCAATCACTCTGTGTCCCCCTCGGTAGCTATTGTGGTTTGCGCCTCGCTCGACACGAGTTTTAAAAATGCGCTTTCGAGCGAATGCCCCAGACCCTTTGTGTGTAGCAGTGCAAATCCGGCCCCCGCCAATCCAAAGAACAATGGGCGGCGTATGTCGGTGTCACGCACTCCGGTTATTTCGTACTCCCACACGCCGTCTTCGGTCTCGGCGAGCTGTTTTGCATCGGCTATCTCGGGGATGGCTCGAAGCACCTTTTTCACAGCATCGGGCGCCCCCTCAATGGCGGCTATACAGCTACTCTTATTTTGCAGTGAGGCCTCAAGGGCGGCGGGGGTATCATCGGCCACAATCTCCCCCTTGTCAAGCACAATCACCCTGCTACACACCGCCGAAATCTCGGATAAGATATGTGAGGAGAGTATGACGGTGTGGTTTTTACCCATCTCGGCTATGAGCGCACGAATTTCTATGATTTGGGTCGGGTCAAGTCCAACGGTCGGCTCGTCGAGTATGAGAATTTTGGGATCGCCCAACAGTGCGGCGGCCAGTCCCACACGTTGACGGTAACCCTTGGAGAGGTTGCGTATGAGGCGTTTTGTCACCTCGCTAAGTCCCACACGGGCACAAACTTCTTTTATATGTGCCCCACGGTCGCCCGAAATGCGTTTGAGCTGTGCCACAAATTCTAAGTAGGAAAACACCTGCATATCAACATAAAGCGGGGGGATTTCTGGTAGATACCCTATGCTCTTTTTAGCAAGTAGCGGTTGTTTTGTCATGTCAAGGCCATCTATGAGCACTTGACCTTCACCCGGCGCAAGGCAACCTGTGAGGATATTCATGGTGGTCGATTTACCGGCACCGTTTAGCCCCAAAAGCCCCACAACCTCGCCACTGCTTATAGAGAAGCTTACATCTCGCAGTGCGGTTTTGTTGCCATATGATTTTTGCAGGTTTTCCACTTTTATCATGTTGTTTCTCCGTGTATGAAATGTCTTAATATTGGTCGGTCAAGTATAGCCTTACCCGACGCCGAATTTTTTGTTTAGGTTGTGGCGGGTGCGAGTCAGGCTGATGCCCGTGGTTTGGGCGGGCTGATGCCTGGGGAGCACCCGTCGCCGCCTAAGCGGAAAAGTCGGTGTCGCAGAAGCTACTAACCCATGTTTATTTTTTCAAGCATACCTATGACCGCTAAAATTTCGTTGCGGCGGGCGCAACCGACCACACCACCCCTCACCTGTGCGAGGAAATCACTCAGTTCACGATGGAACATGCCGGTGGGGGGCAGATTTATGCCGGTGGGGATCAGTAGTTTCTCGCTTGTGTCGAACACCCTCGGCTCATGGTCAAAGCGGTAGGCCACAAGTCCCTGTGCACCGTTTTCCACCACAGCATTTTCAAAGTATACCCTCCAAGTAGCTGTAAAGGGGTAATCGGCGTTGAACCATGCCGCCTCGGACATAACATTCATATCATCATAGGCGTAAGAAAAGCGGTAATGTTCACGGTAGGTCTGACCCTCTCGCCCGCAATCGGTGTAAGAAAAGTCATTCGGCGCACCAAACAGGCTCACAATCAAATCGAGGTCGTGTATGTGTAAATCAAAGGGAAGATGCCCACTGCGCTCCTTGTCAAACAACCATCCGTTTTTCACCCATCTCGGGCAGGCCGACAGGCGCAAGAAGGATGCATCGAGCACCTTTCCGTATTCCCCCGAGCACACAATCTCACGCAAGATATCTGTCTCAACGGCATATTGTAACACCTGTCCCACAAAGAGGGTTACACCGTTTTTCTCGGCCAAATCCATCATCCCAGTGGCCTCGGTGGCGGTAAGTGCCAGCGGTTTTTCGCATATGACATGCTTAGAGCGGGAAAGCGCCGCCATAACATGCTCGTGGTGTAAAAACGTGGGGGTGCAAACATCTACAATGTCAACTTCCTCACACTCGAGCATCTTATTTATGTCGTCGTACAATGGCAACCCCAATTCTGCGGCCTTTTCGGCTGCCACAGGGGCTTTGTCACACAGGGCCACCACACTACACCCCTCTATGTGGGCATAGTTTGAGAGGTGCACCGTCCCCATACCGCCTGTACCAACAAGAGCTATTTTAAGCTTTTCCATACACTGATACCTCTTTTATCTCATGAACTGTCTCATGTAGCGATAACTTTGCTCTATGCCGGCACGCACATCGTCGATGCTACCCTCATATGCCTTATCCTCTACCTCTATGCAGGCAAATCCCTCATAGCGGATGTCGCACAGCGCACTGCAAAATTCCGCAAAATTCACACCACCCATCCCCGGCAACTTGGGCGAATGCCAAAGTGCGGGGTGAGAGAACATGCCATACTCGTCCACCTTGTCCTTGTAAATCTTTATATCCTTAAAGTGAATGTGGAACATCTTGTCCGTAAACTCATATAAAGGTTTTAGGTAATCAGCACCGATAAGATAAGGATGGGATGGGTCATAATTAAGCCCCAAATTATCCGAGGGGATAAGCTCAAACATCTTGCGCCAAATATGGGGGGTGCTGGCCAGATTGTTGCCGCCCGGCCATTCGTTGGCGGTGTAATACATGGGGCAATTCTCTATGGCGATTTTCACACCCTTTTGCTCGGCATGTTTAACAATCGGTGTCCAAATCTGTTTATACAGCTCCAAATTTTCCTCAACCGACTTTGTCTTATCTTTACCGATAAATGTCGTGACCATATTCACACCCATATCGGCCGAGAGATCAATAAGCTTCATGATGTGCGCCACAGCGACATCCGAGGTCTCTTTGTCCGCATCAAGTGGATTTGGGTAGTAGCCCAAACTGCTTATGGTGATGCCCTTTTTAGCGGCGTAATCTACATAATAGGCCGCTTTCTCGGGGGTCAGCCCCTCGGTATCTATATGTGTGATACCTGCGTAACGGCGCACAGCCTTGCCCTTGGGCCAACAGCATACCTCCACACAACTAAAACCAATCTCTGCGGCGTAATCAATAACCTGTTCAAATGTATAATCGGGCAGTATAGCCGAAACAAGTCCTAATTTCATCATGATATTACCCTCTCTTTCGGTTTGTTATTTACATTTTACATTTATATCCTCTGCATTATCTCCTGCAAAAACCCTACCGCTTTCTTTATGTCAGCACCGGCGTTTTCGTTTACCTCACGCTCAATGGTGAGATAACCGCTATAGCCTATGTCTTTGAGTGCCGTAAGGTAGGGTATCCAGCGCACATTACCCTCACCCAGCGGTGTCTCGGTAAAGTAGGTTGATACCGTGTTAAGTGCCTCGATACCACCGTCGGCGAATATGCCGTACACCGTCTCACACCCCGCATTGAAGTTCATCACACCATCTTTAGCGTGGGTGTGTACAATCTTACTTCCGGCAGTATACACCCCTTTCACCTCATCGTCGGCCGTCACCATTACAAGGTTTGCGGGGTCATAATTGACCGCCATGTTGCCCTCACAGTCATCTATAAGACTGCACAGCCTCGACACAGGCTCGGGGCCTGTTTCAACCGCCACATACACACCGTTTTGTGCGGCATATCGACCTATTTCACTGCAGGCCTCTCGTATAGCCTTATACTTATCACTTCCTACATCCTCGGGCACAATGCCGATATGGGTGGTGATAACATTGCAGTCAAGTTCCACCGCAAGATTCACGGTGCGCTTTAGGTAATCCAGCTTTTCAGGGTTATCGGCGGCGATTTCGAGGCCATGCCCGCCAAGCTCGGCGCACAATGCGGTGATGGTCTGCCCGCACTCGCTCGTCACAGCCTTGACTTTTGCCACCTGATCTTTGGTGATGGTGCGGGGGTCGAGTTCATTTGTCGCACCGATTTGCACACCCGTAGCACCACATATTTGCGACTGTTTTATACCTTCAATCAGCCCTACCCCAAACCAGTCGGCCAATGTCCCAATCTTAAACATTTAGTTACCCCTCTCTATCATCAGTCAACTTTCACCCAACGGCGCTCTTTTGCGCTTTGAATTATCTTATCACACAGCACCATCTCACGCATTCCGGCCTCGAAGTCGGCAAAGTCACGACGACAATCCTCGCCGGCGATGGCGGCATATATCTGCTTAAAGTTTTGCTTAAACGTATCGGGGAAGCCCTCGACATGTCCACCGGGACAGCTTATTGTACTGCGGGTATTGGCATCGAGGATGGATGGATCTTTGACCATCTCCCCGTTGTGGGTGTCACGGCGACCGATCCAAAGGGCATTGGAGTTCTCGCTATCCCAACGCACAGCACACTTACTGCCACCCACAGCCACTATCATCTGATTTTTACGCCCTGCAAACACCTGACTTATGTTACAACAACCTCTCGCACCATTTTCAAATCCAAACAGCACGGTGGCATAATCCTCGGTATCAATGGGCACCTCGGCGTAATCCTCGGGACGTAGCGCCATACCCGAATAGGTATCTATGGGTTTCAGGGGCTTTTTGCGGGTCTTATGAAATGTCTCAAAGTCGGCCATCACCTCAACCACACGCAACCCTGTCACAAACTCCACAAGGTCAATCCAGTGTGATCCTATATCGGCAAATGCCCTCGAATGACCGCTTATTTCGGGTTCAAGTCGCCAGCTGTAATCGGTCTCGTAATAGAGCCAGTCCTGCAAATATCCACCGTGGATGGTGAAAATATCCCCCATCTCACCGCTTTTAACCATCTGCCCAATGCGATAAGCCATGGGATAAAAACGACAATTAAAGTTCATAGCCCCCACAAGGTTCTTTTCCTTTATCTTGTCACGCAGTTGTTTTGCCTCGTCGGCACTGCAGGTCATGGGCTTTTCGCACACGATGTTGACACCCTTGTCCATGGCGTACATAGCTATCTCAAAATGGGTGTTGTTGGGTGTGCATATGTGTATGCAGTCCAGATTTTCCTTATCGATCATCTCTTTGTAATCGCTGTAATAGTTCTCGACACACAAAGCCTCTGCACGTCCTTTGGGGTCGGCGTTATCGGTGATGGCCACCACATCGACATTGCCAAGTCGGCGCAGTTGTTCCACATGCACCGCACCTATAAATCCGATCCCAATAACACCTGCTCTGAACTTCTTCATCCCTTAACACTCCTTTTTTATTATATATGCCCACAACACACCGCACCTGTTATTCCAGCACCACAAAGTGAGTTTTGTTGTGATAAAAGTCATAATATTTATCGACAAAGTAGCGTGCCGCCCCTCTCATTATAGCGTCGTCCCCCATGGCGGTATAGCGAATTTTGACATCCTGTACAAACGGCCTAAACCCGACCGACTTTATCGAGTGGGCAAGCCTTTCAATATAATACTTGCCTAGATATTGCCCCCTACCACCTATCACCACATTATTTGTGTTGTATATGGTAAATAAATTGGAGAGTGAAAAGGCCAAATCGTCGGCCAAACCCTGCACAAACTCTATAGCAGTTTGCTCGCCCCCATCGGCCATACGACCCAGTGGCGCAAATGTTATGTCGTCCTCATGTGATAGCTTTTCATAGACCCCCAGGCGCTTTGCACGGCGCACCATTGCCGATTCCCCTATCTCATTTTCAAGGCACCCGCGATTTCCGCACGTACACCACGCACCGTTTCGATCTATGGAGTAGTGTCCGAATTGAGAGCGCATTCCATTCTCGCCCTGCAGCATCACCCCATCGAGCACAATAATGGCGCCCACACCCCTGTTGATATTAATGAACAAGAAATTTTTTGGGGGCGGATCCTGCAATATGCTTTCGGCGTAGGCATAGCAGGCGGTGTCGTTAAATATAGCCACAGGTACATCTTGTATTTTCTCACAGAGTTGTTTGAGGATATCATTGTCCTCGGGCACGGGTAGCACCGTAGCCATCATACTGATCTCACCCGGTTTTAGCATACTTGGGAGTATAAGGCAAAACCCCATGATACGCCGCTCGCCAGCCTCGATACATAGCACCTCACGGTAAGCATCATATATAATCTTAGTAAAATCCTCCCGTGCACCAAGCGATCTTGTTCTGTAAAATACAACATCCCCCGCCAAGTCCACAAGGGCAATTTCAAGGTGTTCGGGTCGCCAGTTTATCACAGCCACCACATTGTCGCTGTTGTTCACCCGCAATTGACTGGGTTTGCGCCCTTGACGGCCGGTGTTTACCTCCCCCTCGTCCACCACATAACCACGCCCGATAAGTTCGTCCACCAGATCGGATATGGTAGTTTTACTCAGTTTTGTGGCATCGGCAAGCCCTGTTCGAGATATAGCGGGCTGGGATTGCACGAGCGAAAACACCTGCCGCAAATTGTGCTGACGTATTGTCTGTTGGCTCAATTTCCGCAAGTGTCTCTCCCCCATCCTCTCATTTTCAAATTAGTTTGTCCACCGACCTTACTAATATTTCATGATTTAGATTACCACTTTTAGAGCTATTGGGCAACCCCCAAAACATATAATCTGCGGTTTGTACACAAAAATCGTCCTATTATGTGCAAGATGTCCACAACAAAATTTGGAAAATAGCTACTAAACCGCCTATTTTGCACAATTAGTCAACCCTCCACTTCCCGCTGAGGAAAGTGGAGGGTTAACACATGGCCACCCACACAATTTTATGTGTGTGACTTTATATTTTATCTAATACGCAAATTCGAGTGAAACGTTCTCTGCCCGCGAACCTCTCCATACCTACTAACCACTATACCATATTCCTCAATTATATCCCCAAACAACAGCTCTATGGTGAGTAGTGTTCTATCCACAGACATACTGCTTAGTAGCCAATCTCGAAAATACATTCGGTCGTAGCTATCTTCCATGACCGAAAAGCCCACCCGCTTGTCTCGGCGCTCTTCTTTGATGCGAAAACTCAGCACTGCTTTGCGTCTTGTGCCCACATCTTCATAGCGCAGTTCTATATGTGATATATCCCGCCACTGCAAAAAATCCTCATCACTTCTAAAGACACCGGCTTCATTGACCTCAAACATCGCTCTTTCCACAAATCCCAAAAACAATATTCTAAGGGCAAACACCACAAGGGTCAACACGGCAAATGCCATCCACACAGTGATATTCTCATAATATAGCATAACAAGTCGCAATGCAGCCATAAACTCGGGGAAGGCGAGAGCTATACATTTCATTTTGCTATACTCAGCCAAGAAAACCCGCCCTGTGTTCATATCGCAATATCACCCATTCCCCACTCACAACAATATATGCAAAATCGCCGCCACACCGAATATGGCGACAAATACGGTTATCATGATGCATAACACCTTTGAGTAGCCCTTTGGAATTATTTCATCCATCCCATCCAACTCTTTAATAATTGGATGTAGTTTTATATAGTATAATGCAATTGCGGGTATCATTGCAATGACCGCATACAGTTTTGTCTGTTCCCCCGCCGTCAAAAGTATTGCAAGTAACAGCGCAATGAATATCACCTTGCTGCCCGCCACCCAGTTGGCCATATATCTTGCAAACAGCTTTGTTGCCTGCGACTTTTTGAGCTCCTCCCATTGTCTAAACGGCGACATCCCATTGCCATACTTAAACTCGGGTTTTGTGTAAATGATAATCACATTCAAAGCCTCAAGCACTATAAAAATTATAATTGCAATGTCCAAAATACCCATGTTTTTTCTGCTCCTAAAAAATATTTATCTTCCCCACATCTCGTTCACCACTTCTTCACACATTTCGCACACAGTTGTGGTAAAATTGTGAAAGCATGGTAACGGTGTAGCAATATGCAACACTTGCCATAGACATTTTTTTGAAAGGACGGATAACCGCTTGAATCTCTTATTCTTCCTCACTCCAAAACAGGATGTAGCCTTTTTATACAGCGACTGCACCCTGCGCCAAGCCCTTGAGAAAATGGAGTATCACCGCTATTCCACCATCCCCATAATAGACCGCAATGGACTGTATGTCGGAACCCTATCGGAGGGCGATTTGCTATGGGATATAAAGCGACAACTTCCCATGGATACCTCGGACTTTGATAATCTCCCCATGTCGGGGGTTTCTCGCCATCACGATTACAAGCAGGTCTGTGTCACCACCACTATGGAACAGCTCATGGAGGCCACACTGTCACAAAACTTTGTGCCTGTAGTGGACGACCGTGGGGTGTTTATCGGCATCGTCACCCGACGCCGCATAATGGAACACGGCCTTGATGCCCTATTTTCGGCCATGGACGAAAAATAATAAAATTAAATCAAAAGGGCAAGGTAGACTCACTTCTTCCTCGCCCTTTATCTCTTGTCTGTTCGCTCAAGAATATAATCCACACTCACATTATAATAATCCGCCAAAGCACAAAGCACATGTGGCGGTATCATTCGCCCACCGCTCTCATAATAAGCATATGTTCTTTGTGGCAGGTTAAGGGCAAGCCCAAGTTGTTTTTGAGTGAGGTCGGCATCTTCTCGTAAATCTCGTATACGCTCATATTTTCTCAACTATATCACCGAGTATATTATAACCAAGAACAAATTATTCAAGCCTAATTTTGAACAATTTGTTCTAAATTAAAACCATACAAAAAAGCAGGCAAGGATTTTTGCTCCCTACCTGCTTTTTCTTATTTTGTTGCATCATTTTTTAGTCGTCGTCTCGGTCGTCATCATCATCGTCGTCGTCATCGTCGTCGTCATCGTCATCGTCGTCGTCATCATCGTCGTCATCATCGTCGTCATCATCGT
>CAYJGR010000017.1:28094-30148 GCA_964370005.1 uncultured Oscillospiraceae bacterium | reverse complement strand
GTTCAAACTTTTTTCAAAAAGTTTGCGGGGTTCGGGGCAGAGCCCCGAGGTCTTAACCCCACCGTGTCTTGGTCTCAACCACCTTGCCCACTATCTGAATTTGCGCCAAATCCTCCCCGGTGAATATCAGGGCGGGATAATCGGGGTTAAAGGGCTGTAGGATGACTGTACCACTCTTTTTTATAACCTTTTTCAGCGTACCCTCCTCCCCTGCAATCACCACAACAGCGAGCTCCCCGCTGTTGACATCGGCTTGGCGGCGCACAAGTGCAAGGTCACCCTCCCTTATATGGGGTTCCATGCTTTCACCCCTGACCATGAGGTAAAAATAATCCTCGGGGCGACTTACCTCGGCCAAGGCCGTACCGCAGTCCTCCTCAAAAGCCAGCGCATCATATCCGGCACGAACTGTACCGATTATGGGCACCATTGGGGCATTGTGGGTAGCATTCTGCTGTGACGTGGGACGGCGCATATCGCTGCAACCAAGCAGATAATCGGTGCTCACACCAAAGTACAGGGCGATGGCGGCCACTGTATCGGGGTCAGGTGAGGAGCGACGGCTTTCCCACTTGCCCACAGCCTGTTGGCTCACCCCAAGCACACCTGCAAGGGCGGTTTGGGATATATTTTTGGCCTGTCGCATCTCTTTTAGGCGGGATGAAAACATAATCTACACTCCTCAGTCGTATTTGATGCCAAGCAAATCAAATGCATTCTTATAATATATACGCTGTTTTTCCTGCTCTGTAAATGAGCATTTTTCTATAATACCTTTTTCGAGTTTTACGGTGCTCCAAGGTGAATCGGTGGCAAACAGTATTTTATCCACACCGTGCAATCTCACCAAATTCTCAAATGTGGCAGAGTCGGTATAATGCGCACTAAGTGAAGTATCCAAATATATATTCGGTGTCTTACAAAGCCCCGTCTGCACCTGATCATACATGGCCAGTCCCCCCATATGGGCGGCAATTATGCGCAAATCCTTGTAAGCCTGGGCTATCGTCTTCATGCTATTTGGCGGGTTATGTATGGCATCGGGCGAATATGGGTCTTTGCCGGCATGAAAAGAGATAATAAGCCCAAGTTTTTCACAGGTTTCATATATAGGGGCGAGGGCGGGGTCTTCCGAAAAAAAGTGCTGATAATCGGGGTGCAGTTTTATCCCCAAAAGCCCCGCCTCTTTTATGCGGTAAAGTTCCTCTATATACCCCTCGGCCTGTGGGTGTACCGAACCAAAGCAGAAAAAGCCCTCGGCGGGATTGTTATTCTCAATAGCAAAATCATTTACCGCCTTTTGCTGTGTGGGGTTGGTGGCGATATTCAGGGCGATGCAGTGAGTCACACCATGCATGGCGTTGTGCTCTTTGGCCTCTTGCACCGTCTCATCACGATAATAGGGGTGGCTGGCAATCTCGGTGAGCTTTGCAAAAACCTTGCCCTTCAATTTGTCCGGGAATACATGAATATGTGCGTCAAAAAGCATGGGACCTCCAAATTGATATGTCATATATGTATTATACAACCAAATGTAGTCATTGTAAAGAAAAAATTAAAAATTATAAAAAAAGTTGTAAAAACCCCTTTACAACAACATATGGTTGTGATAAAATAAACACAGACAAGTACAATAGGTTGTAATTATCGACGCATAAGGGGGCATATACAAATGAAAAACCATGCCGTAAAAGCTTTTTTATATGATACAGCATCAATTTTGGTGGCTGTTTTAGGTGTAATGGGCAGTTTCGGAGCTTTTGAGAGTGGCGAGATCGGATTTTTGCGCATGATTTTTCAAGTAGTATTGTTTGGCACGCTTTGTGTAGTGCTACATAAATTCGCCACCCCACAAAGAAAGAGCAAGCCCACCGCACATAAACCACAAAAGCACCTATCCCCCACCTCACCTGTATTCCCTGCCGCCTAGCGTGCATAAGACCTCGGGGCCCTGCCCCGAACCCCGCAAACTTTTTGTAAAAAGTTTGAACAAAAACACTTAAACCGCCCACCCGCAAAAAACGCGGGTGGGCTAAACTTTTATGCTGTTTTCC
>CAYJGR010000017.1:0-27994 GCA_964370005.1 uncultured Oscillospiraceae bacterium | reverse complement strand
CTAAGTTCCTACAACTCGGCCGTTATGTTGGATGCATATAACACCCTATGGAAGTACGATTTTTATACAGATGAAACCCAAGAAATAGCAGGTGGGGTAATAGATTTTAGCTTTTCCGAGGGAGATAAGGTACACTACACTTCGGACATAGCCTTTATAACGGCCGATAAGACCCTGCATGTGTGGGAACATAATGTACGTGATGGAACTACTCTCGGTATCCGAGACATCGCCACCCCCTACTCGATGGATACAGTGATGTGTGCGCTCGGGAACTATATAGCCCGTCTTGATGATGGCAGTTATGTCAGGGGCAGTTTTCATGACCCCACCACCGAGGATATCAAAATAATAGGCTATCTTGCAAGTTTTAACGGCTATGATATTCTAATAATCGACCAAAACGGCGCACTGCATTATGACAGCGGCACTGTTCCGGAGGTCTACGACCAACCCGCACCCCCACGTTTGACGGCGGTGGTTTCGCTGGGCGACATATAAAACATTACGGTAGGGCGGGGGTTTGGGTAGGAAAATAGCATATAAATTTAGCCCACCTGCGCTTTTGGCAGGTGGGCTATTTAAATTTTTTGTCGATCGTTTTACAAAAAAATTCGGGGTTCGAGGCCAAGACCCGAGGTCTTTCTTATTCCGGAAGTTTATTCTTATAATTAATAGCCACGCCCAGTCCAAACAAAATCCAAAACACAGGTGACACATATACAAGCGAGTCATTAAACAGACCGGATACGAGGTAAGCAACCATCGAGAGCATAACGGCAATGCCCATACCGCTTTTGTACAGATCGCGTGTTTTGTTGGTGTATAGCTTAAACGAGTCGTAGAAATATAGCACAATCATGCTCATAAATGCGACAAAGGCCACGCCACCGTTGTTTATAAGTATCTGCAAATACATGTTGTGGGGTTTGGTTATAAGAGTGGAAATACCAAAATAGCCGGCCTTACCCATAACGTCAAATTGCGGAAATTCATAGACATAGTTATCGGGTCCTGCACCCAGTATCAAGTTTTGTGGGATCATGGGTAGGGAGCGCCCCCAGATGTAGCCACGACCCGAACCCAAACTCTCCTCACCTTCAAATAGCCAAACTTCAGGGCGCTGAATTTCCTGTCTTGCCAGGGTGAAGGGGTTGCGCATATAAAAGCCATCCTCATCATACCCAAAAATGGCGATCATCTTACCGTTATAATAAAACAGTAAAATATCGTGATATCCACGCTCCTCATTGATGGTATCCAAATCAAACATAAAGGGCACCATGTGCTCCTCGGTAAAGCGCAGGCGGTCTCCATCGACGGTAGGGGTGTGTTCCACGCCACTGCTGTCGGTGAATATATACTCATTATCTCTCATGGATACCGTAACCACATCGCTGTTGGTGTCTAAAATTAGGGTTTGCCCTTCAAATCGGACATCTTTTAGGCCGGTGGTATCCGATATGGGTTTATCCTCTTCAAAAAACATAGAGTTTAGCCCGTCGGTAATGGGGGTGAGTGCGGTCACAAGGGTATTGCCTGTGAGGGAATTTACGGCCAAGACCACCGCTATCCCAAGTGCAATAACCACCGCAGAGATTTTCCAATGCTTAAAAATCCCCCCCTTAAACACCACAAGTGCCACCACAATCATTACAGCAAGGCCCACAACGCCCGAACTTGCACGGCTAAAAAAGAGTAACATCAAGGACAGCACAGCAAACACCGCAAATATTGCCCTGTAAAGCAACTTCTTTTGTGTGAGCGCCAAAGCAGCAAACAGTGGCATTACCATGGCACTAAAGGCCGCAAGGTAGTTTGAATTGGCAAATGTACCACTGCCGGGTATAAAGGCCGACCGGGCGGTCAAAAGCTGTGGCCACCACTCTCTGGGTACGTATATTTTTCGCACCCACTCGAGGTCAAATACATTCACCCCACCCATTTCGATGGCACTGATGACCACATTAAATACCACCACCACCATCAGCGGCCAAATAATAAACCTGTAGTCCTCGGTTTTCAGATACACTAAAAGGGTATAAACAAAGAGCACTATGTAAGATACAATTGTGATGAACCCTTCGTTCTGGTCATAAAACCCGCCAAAGGCTACTTGGGTATAATCGGCAAGACTGGCTGAGAAAAATGTAAACGCCAAAAATATCCCCACAGCTATAAAATATATCCTGAGTGATTTATCTTTTGGCGGGGCGAATCTTTTAAATGCCACAATGCCCACGATGACCATTACCACGGCAAAAACAACCAGCAGTTGGTACTTGATGGCTGTAAACATACTCACCACTTGGGTGGTGTTTATCAAAGCGACGATATCTTCATTTGTGGGAAGCACCAATATGCGCACCGCCAGTGAAATAACCATAAGTGCCGCACCTATGGGCAGTGCATACCACTCTATCGCAATATTTGAGGGGCGAATCCTCGATTTTTTCCCTGCATTATATCTTGATTTTGCCATGTCTCTCTCCCTGTTTTGTACATTTTTAAGCCGTTATACTGCTTGTGGTGTCCTTATTTGATATAAGTTCAAATAGCAGTTCCCTGAGTGCCTTTTCATCCTCACCGTCATATGCCAACTTTTTTAACCTCTCGACGCCCTTTATCAGTCGGTCAACCTCAAATCCTCTATCACTTAAAATAAATATTTTGTTATGTGAGGTGTTGTCCACCGTCTCGCCCTCAAGCACAATTTCTTCATATAACTTTTCCCCCGGGCGCAGTCCCGTTATCTCAATTTTCACATCGACATCGGGTCTTTTGCCCGACAGCTTAATAAGACTGGTGGCCAGTTCGTATATCTTGACCGGCTCCCCCATATCGAGCACAAACAGCTCAGAGTTTTTGGCAAATGCCCCTGCCGACAGCACAAGTGACACAGCCTCTTTTATGGTCATGAAATAGCGGGTCATATCCCTGTGTGTCACGGTCACGGGGCCACCGTTTGCAATCTGTTTTTTGAACAGCGGTATGACCGAACCGTTTGACTCGAGCACATTGCCAAAGCGTACCGCCACCATTTCGCAACCCCTGCCACCATAAGCTTTTACCAGCATCTCACACATGCGCTTAGTCGCACCCATAACATTTGTGGGGCGCACCGCTTTATCGGTAGATATCAGTATAAGCTTTTGCGCACCGTGATGTATGGCCGCCTCTATTACATTTTGGGTACCCATCACATTGTTTTTTATGGCCTCAAATGGATTTAGCTCCATCATGGGTACATGCTTATGGGCAGCCGCATGAAACACAAGGCTCGGCTTATAGGTCGCAAATATTTTCTCAAGCCGTGCCGAATCCCGCACCGACCCAAGGCAGGTAACATATTTGCCCTCAAATTCCCCTTTTAGTTCCTCATTTATTTCGTAAAGTCCGTTTTCGTGAATATCATATATTATAAGCTTTTCACAGCCGTTTTGTAGCACTTGGCGACACAGTTCCGAGCCGATTGAGCCAACACCCCCGGTCACCACCACAACCTTGCCCCCTATAAGCTCTCTGTTCAGGGGGTTGTCCACCACAATGGGTTCACGAAAAAGCAAATCCTCTATAGCCACCTCTTTGAGTGCCGATTTCTCACCCTGCATAAACTTCTCGGCATCTATGGCATGTCTAAACACTTTTGTGGGCAAATTTGCGCCCGAGATTCTATCGAGCACATACATCATTTGTTTTTTTCCGGCCGAGGGTATGGCAATGATTATTTCATTCACGCCATATGTTTTGGTAAGTTTTGGCACATCGTCAAGACTGCCACCCACAGGGATGCCTACAATACGCTGCCCCCGTTTATCCTTGTTGTCATCGGCAAACACCACGGGGTACATGTCATAGCTTTTGCTTTCTATGAGCTGTTTTGCCACAAGAGCGCCTGCATCACCGGCACCTATTATCATCACACGTTTTGTCTTGCCATATTTTGAGTTTATAACGGTCGAGACCCATTTGCGCACCCTGGGTATACCCCTTAGCATAGAGGAGAGCGAAAAAAACACCATCGCAAACAGTATTGTGATAGAACCCGATATGTCGCTGAATATAAACACCTTTACAGCCAAAAGCACGCTGAGTGCAAACACCGACACAAGGGCTTGACTTATCATCTCGGCAAAACCAAAGTATGAAAGCATATGTCTATAATTGCCCACAAATCCACCGGCGGCAATAGTGGCCATTAGTGCAATGGGCAAAAATATTGCCAATGTATCATAATAATATGTGGGTATACTAAATTCAAATCTTAGGAGTGCGGCAAGTATGGTCGATATTACAGCAATCGCCATATCCAATGCGACAAAACTACACACTTTTAACTTCTTATTCACCGTTTTTTTCCTCTCAAACATCATCATATTTTTGAGTATTCGCATTTAACGTATATTACCATAGATGCAGGCGTGATGTCAAATATCTGTATGGTTTATGAGCGTTAAAATACAGAAAATTTGACCTCCAAGCTGTAGGATAGCAGGGAGGTCAAATTCATGTTCACATATGCTTTTTTATACGGCTCAGTGCCCCTTTTTCTACCCTTGATACCTGTGCTTGGGATATGCCTATCTCCTTTGCCACCTCCACCTGGGTTTTGCCGACAAAAAACCTAAGAGACAGTATTCTCTTTTCCCTATCGCTTAAATCATCTATGGCCTGCCGTAGCAAAATCTCATCGAGCCATTCGCTGTCGTCTCGGCGGTCGCCTATCTGATCCATCACATATATCGGATCACCACCGTCCGAGTATACGGGATCATATAACGACATAGGCTCGACAATGGCCTCGAGTGCCATGACAACATTCTCTTTATTTTGTCCCAATTCCCCTGCTATCTCCTCGATGGTGGGGTCTCGCAGTTTTTCATTTGTCAGGCGTTCTTTTACCTGCATCGCCTTGTAGGCCATATCACGTGTGGAACGACTAACCCTGATTGTGTTATTATCCCGCAAATATCGACGGATTTCCCCGATAATCATAGGCACACCATAGGTGGAAAATCGCACCTCCTGCGAAGTATCAAAGTTATCTATAGCCTTTATAAGCCCTATACACCCCACCTGAAATAAATCATCAAGCACCTCACCACGATTGGTAAACTTTTGAACCACCGAAAGTACAAGCCTTAAATTGCCACTTATTAACTCCTCACGAGCCGACATATCGCCCTGCCTTGCCCGTGCCAGCAGTTCCATCTTCTCTTTTTCCTTTAGCACCTTTAGCTTTGCCGTGTTCACACCGCAAATTTCCACCTTGTTGATATACACCATAGCCCCCACCTCTCATGTTTTCTTAAAAAAAGTATGGGCCATGTAGCGCAAAATCATTCGCTGAAAATTTGTTTTTAGTATGGAATTTGATGGAAGAAATCGGTCTTTTTGCCTCCCACCTTGAATATAGATTGTATCGGCGCACATAACACCGATTGACCGCGCCATAATGTGAAAATGGGAGGCATAAAATGATTTATTATAAACCCGAGGGGGCGCTGATTCACACCGAGGAAAATAGATCGCACCTGCAAAGTTTGGACAGTCTGCGTCATGCTCGAAGTACAAAAAAAATACTCGAAGCCCGAGCAGTGCTCTGTGACAACGAACATAACCTCGTGGTGGACTTGGGTACCATGAAGGGTATTATCCCACGGATCGAGGGCGCGCTTGGCATACGTGAGGGGCGCACCCGTGATATAGCCATAATCTCCCGCACCGGGAAACCTGTCTGCTTTCAGGTGATAGACTTCTGGGAAAACCCCCAAGGTGGAGTGTATCCCATTCTTTCACGTCGCAGTGCCCAACAAGCCTGCAAAGATCGCTACATAGCGCTACTACAACCCGGGCAGGTTATACCCGGCAGGGTCACCCATCTTGAGCCTTTTGGCTGTTTTGTCGATATCGGATGCGGCATTGTTTCACTCATACCCATAGATGCAATATCTGTATCCCGCATAGCCCACCCCGCTGACCGATTCCGCCCGGGTCAGGAGATATATGTTGTGGTGCGTGGGCGGGATGACATGGGCAGAATAACACTCAGCCACAAGGAACTGCTGGGCACTTGGGAGGAAAACGCCTCAAAGTTTCACAGCGGTGAGACCGTAGCCGGCATAATTCGCTCGGTCGAGGAATATGGCGTCTTTATAGAGCTTGCCCCAAACCTTGCGGGTCTGGCCGAACCCTGCGCCGGTACACGCCCCGGTCAACATGCCAGTGTCTACATAAAATCGCTTATCCCCGACAAAATGAAGGTAAAACTCATGATTGTCGATGTATTTGACCCCCACTCCCCCACGCCCGCATCTATGAATTATTTTATACGTCAAGGACGTATGAACCGCTGGCAATACTCCCCCGAATGTGCCGAAAGGCTTATGGAAACCGTGTTTGAGGGTGTTTAGACACAGCATATAAATGCAGGTGATGCGAATTTTTTCACATCACCTGCATTTTTTATTTTATCCTACCTGTAAATGCTACAATATTCATATACCTACCACCGTCAGCCGACATCATTTTTCTATCGGCTATGGCGTATTCATTATCCAGCCCCAACCAGTCTTTCCAGGCCTGCTCAAAGCAGTCAAGCTCTTTAACCCGAAAATCCCTTAAATGCTTCTTAAAAATATTTGTCCACCAATTTGTAGAGCGCCACATATTAAAAGCTTCCTCCTCCCAAAACGGTTTCATCTCGTCAGGAATTGCCTGGAACTCAAAATCCTGCTTTATGCTTGGAAAGGCAATGCCCACTATGCCATCCTTTTTTAATAACGGGGCTATATAGTCACCAAAATATTCATCGTTGTTCCCAAAATAGTGATAAGAATCCACACTGATTACAGCATCAAAATAATTATGTGCAAACGGCATGGTTGTCGCATCAAAGCAAAGCGGTATAATTTTATCTTCCACACCCATTTGCCTAAATCTCTCATAGTTCTCGGTGGCCGAAGTCCACAGATCAGTGGCAAAAACCTCCACCTCATATTCCTTAGCCAAGAAAATAGAGGTCAAACCTCTACCACAAGCAAGATCTAAAACCCTCATGCCTTTTTTAAGCCCCAAATCCTGGGTCATTTCCTCCAAAACAAGCATACTGTTTGGCCCCATCATATTTTCATTTAAGAAGTCTTTATTATATTTATTTATCCTGCTCATCCCTACACCTCCATAACAAAATTTTATCATTTCAAGAGCATTATAACATATCATTATATCAATATCAACAAAACAGTGAGGTATTTGGAAATCACCCCAAATACCTCACTGTTTTAAATCTGTTTATTTATTCCTCATCCTGCAAAGCGTCGTAGCCCTCTTCGCCGGTACGTACCTTTATCACATTTTCGACATCGTAGACAAATATTTTGCCGTCACCGATTTTACCTGTATACAGGGTCTCTTTAATAGTGGCGATCACTGTTTCGAGAGGCACCTTACATATGACCACCTCGACCTTGATTTTGGGTAGCAATGTGGTCTCTACCTCAACGCCACGATAGTACTCGGTCTGACCCTTCTGCATACCGCAACCAAGCACATCTGTCACGGTCATGCCTGTAATACCTATGCCATCAAATGCATTCTTGAGCAGTTCAAAACGGCTCTTCTTTGTGACAACTACAACCTTGGTCATCTTAGCGCCGGGATTGGAGTTGTTGACCACAGGGATGGCCACATCATGGCTGACAGCGGGCTGCATCTCCACTGCACTGCTCTTTTTGAAGTTTGTGCCCATGGGTACGGGCATAAAGTCGGCATAACTGCTTGTGAGACCATGTTCTTTGAGGTCAAGACCTGCGATCTCTTCCTCAGTGCTCACACGAAGACCAACTGTATGCTTTATAACCGCGAACACAACTGTCATTGTGACGGCCACCCAAGCGATTACAGCAGCAACACCGATGATTTGTACCACCAGATAGTTTGTACCGCCACCGTAGAAAAGACCTCCATCTACTGCAAGCAGACCTACCATAATTGTACCTATAGCACCGCAGAAACCATGCACACCCACGGCGCCCACAGGGTCATCAATTTTGAGCACTTTCTCTACAAACTCAATACCGAACACCACCACAAATGCGGCCACAACGCCTATGATGGCAGCACCCACCGGGGTTACGACGTCACAACCTGCTGTGATGGCAACCAAGCCACCAAGTGCACCGTTGAGGGTCATAGAAACGTCGGGCTTTTTATATCTTATCCAAGTGATAGCCATTACCACAGCGGTGGCCACAGCGGCGGCGATGTTTGTGGTGACCAAGATGTCGGCAGCGGCCTTGATTGTGTCGTCGCCTGTCATCGAGACGGTCGAACCGCCGTTAAATCCAAACCAGCAAAACCATAGGATGAATACGCCCAGTGCGCCCAGTGTCAGACTATGCCCTGGTATAGCACGTGCCTTGCCGGTCTTGGAGTACTTGCCGATACGTGGACCGAGCAGTTTTGCACCGACAATAGCAGCCACACCGCCCACCATATGTACCGTGGTCGAACCTGCAAAGTCATGAAAGCCCATCTGCGAAAGCCAACCGCCACCCCAAATCCAATGACCTGACACAGGGTAAACAATGGCACTTAATATCACGCTGTAAATACAATATGACGAAAACTTTGTTCTCTCGGCCATAGCGCCCGAAACGATTGTGGCTGCAGTGGCACAGAATACGGTCTGGAAAATCACAAAGGCCGAGGAGGGGATGGAAGAGCTGTAATCCCCCTGAATGAAGAAGTCAAAACCGCCAAAAAATGCGCCATCTCCTCCAAACATTATGCCAAAACCTATCATCCAAAACACAATGGTACCAAGAGAAAAGTCCATGATGTTTTTCATGATGATATTACCGGCATTTTTTGCCCTGGTAAAACCTGTTTCCACCATCGCAAAGCCGGCCTGCATAAAGAACACCAGCACCGCGCCGAGCAGTGTCCATAGAGTATCAATTCCCGAAAACATAACATCTACCTCCAAAAAAAGTTTTTGGGCGTGTATCCCAACCTCTCGGTCGAGACACACGCCCTTGTGTGTACATATTTAGTTTACGCTGTAGAGTATTTCCTCGTAGCAAGGGAAAGCCCAATGCTTCTTGGCGGTGATCATCTCCAGCTCGTCGACGATGAACCTAAGCTCATTCATCTGCATAAATACATCATTGCGGTAGAACTTTGCAAGCTCCAAAGTGTCCTCAATGGTCTTGGTTTTGAGCACGGTCTCCTCAAACTCACCGAGCTTTGTGTAAAGCGAATTGGTAAGTGCCGCGATCTTGGTGGCAATTTCCTTCTCGGCATCTGCAACGATTCCGATTTTGGACTTGCCATCGATTAGACCCACCAGCTCCTCTTGATAGCTAAATGCCGAGGGAATTATCGACTTTTTAACCATATCGATCATGGTCAGGGCCTCAATGTGGATGGTCTTGCAGTAGCCCTCGAGCAGGATTTCATACCTCGAGTGGGTCTCTGTGCGGCTGAACACCTTATGCTTTTCAAACAGTGCAAGGTTTTTCTCAGCCACAAATGTGGGCAGAGCATCAACGGTGGTCTTGAGATTGAGCAGTCCGCGCTTTTCAGCCTCGACCACCCACTCATCAGAGTAGTTGTTGCCGTTGAATATAATGCGCTTGTGAGCTACGAGCATCTCCTTAACGAGCACCTGTAATTCGGTTTTGAAGTCCTTAGCAGCCTCAAGGCGGGTTGCAAACTCGTCGAGCACCTCTGCCACGATGGTGTTAAGTATAATGTTGGGCCCTGCAATCGAGAAGGTCGAGCCGAGCATTCTAAACTCGAACTTGTTGCCGGTGAAAGCGAAGGGCGAAGTGCGGTTGCGGTCGGTGGTATCCTTGGGGAAATGGGGCAGGACGGTCGCGCCGATCTCCATTTGCATACGCTCTTTGTCGCTGTACTTAGCACCGCTCTCAATAGCCTCCAAAATCTCGCTAAGCTCATCGCCCAGGAACATCGAAACGATGGCGGGAGGCGCCTCATTTGCACCCAAACGGTGGTCATTTCCGGCATTGGCAACCGATACACGCAAAAGATCCTGATAATCGTCCACAGCCTTGATTACAGCTGTGAGGAACAATATAAACTGGGCATTTTCCGAGGGGGTGTCGCCCGGTTCGAGCAGGTTGACGCCCGTGTCGGTCGAGAGCGACCAGTTGTTGTGCTTACCGCTACCGTTTACCCCTGCAAAGGGTTTTTCATGTAGTAAGCAGGTCAGCCCATGCTTTGTGGCAATGCTCTTCATAAGCTCCATGGTGAGCTGGTTGTGGTCGGTAGCGATATTGGTGGTGGTAAAGATGGGAGCGAGTTCGTGCTGGGCCGGTGCTACCTCGTTGTGCTTGGTTTTTGCCAGCACGCCGAGTTTCCACAGCTCTTCATCCAGCTCCTTCATAAATGCCGACACACGGGGCTTGAGACTGCCAAAGTAGTGATCATCAAGCTCTTGACCCTTGGGAGGACGTGCACCAAACAGGGTGCGACCACAGTTTATAAGGTCGGGACGCTTGCTATACATCTCGGTATCGATAATAAAGTATTCCTGCTCGGGACCCACGGTGGTGGTCACCTTGGTGGCGTTTGTGTTGCCAAACAGTTTTATAACACGCATGGCCTGTTTGTCGATAGCCTCCATGGAGCGCAGGAGCGGGGTTTTTTTATCAAGTGCCTCACCGCTGTAGGAACAAAATGCGGTGGGAATGCACAGAGTACCATCCTTTATAAAGGCAAATGAGGTGGTATCCCAAACGGTGTAGCCTCTGGCCTCGAATGTGGCACGCAGACCGCCCGAGGGGAAACTCGAAGCATCAGGCTCGCCACGCACAAGCTCCTTACCCGAAAACTCCATTATAACCTTTCCACCCTCAACGGGGGAAATAAAGCTGTCGTGTTTTTCAGCGGTGATACCGGTCATGGGTTGGAACCAATGGGTGAAGTGAGTCGCCCCATTTTCAACAGCCCAATTGCGCATGGCGGTAGCCACAACATTTGCAACATCCAACTCCAAGTGGACACCCTTGTCTATGGTTCTTCTAAGAGCCTTATAAGTATCCTTGGGAAGTCTTGCTCGCATGACACTCTCGCCGAACACCATGCTACCAAATAAGTTTGTGATATCTTTCATCTGATAACGTTCCCCTTTCGTAAAAAAAAATAAAGGCACTGCGGACAAACTGTCCACAGCGCCTTTGCTGTTGTGATACATGTTACCATATCGCTTTTTGTTTGTCAATAGGTTTTTTTAAAAATATTTTTTTGTGTAGTAGCACATGCAATGGCTCTTGTTAATTTACCGCTAAGTACCACCTACCCCATCCCACAAATACTCGCTTAAGTCCACCCTGTCGTCTCCGCCGACAAATACCCCCTCGGCCTCCAGTAGTGAACGTTGCAGGCTATTTCCCATCACACCAAATGATCTTGCCAGCTCCCCTGTAGAGCGGATAACCCGATGGCAAGGTACGCTGTTGTCGGGGCATCCGGCCATTGCATAACCTACTACCCTACTATACCGCACATTGCCCACTATTCTTGCTATTTGCCCATAAGTGGATACCTTGCCGGGTGGGATTTGTTTGACTGCTTGGTATATTGCGCTGTATAGCTTGCTCATATATAACCTCTTGGTTATAATTATTTGATTGCCATTCTTAAATTGTTGTCTTTAGCTATAGACTATTGTACTTCCCTATATTATGACAGATTTTTGTGTGTTTTACAAGCGATTTTGCTTGATTCCATGTAATATACGATAGAATTTATCGGCGTATACTAAAACCGACCAAGGCAAAATCCCCGGTCGGTTTTATCACAAATTACAACCACACCCTAACAGCAAAACCGCCACTGAAGTGATAGATGTTTGTATGCTGTTCTTTTTTCTAAAGGCAGCGATAATATGGGTTTTAAGTACTACTTAGGTCGCAGGCACAAACAAAAAGCACCCCACAAGCAGTGGAGTGCAAGTTGAGTCCGGCGTCACGCCGGTTGGTGGAGCCCCTGCGACCAACGTAGAACACCTTCCATAGTTCGTCGCATCGCTCTCAAAATAATGCTCAATACCGAAATTGCAACGATAGGACTTTGCGTCAACATGTCATAAGTTAAACCTTTACTCATGCAAAGCAACATGTCCTCTACATATGACCTCTGAGATCTGTATATCATGATCAAACACCACCACATCTGCATCATAGCCCGGGGCTAAGCTACCTTTGCGGTCGGCGACTCCCAACACTCTGGCAGGGTTTTCGGTGATCATCTTTACGGCCTGCGGGATGCTAAGTCCGGCCTGCTTGTGCATCACACGCACAAGACGATCTGTGGTGGCCACACTTCCGGCAAATCCGCTCTTATCAAGAAGTTTTGCGACACCATCTTCGATTGTAACCTTTTGGCCACTCTTTAGGCTACCCAAAATAGAATCGCCATCCGGCATTCCCGCACCTCGCATCGAGTCGGTCACAAGGCATATGTGGTAATGGTCTTTGAGTTTGCATATCATTTTGAGCAGATCGGGTGGAAGATGGCAACCATCTGCAATAATTTCAACATACATATCATCAAGCAAATAACCACTTTCAATAACGCCAAGATGACGGTAGCCATCCTTTCTCACTATACCCGACATTGTGCTGTAAAAGTGGGTAAGCAGCCTACAACCGCGGTCATAGGTGGATTGAACCTCGCTAAACAGTGCATCTGAATGTCCTACAGAGCTGACAATGCCATGCTGTGTGAGGTATTCCACCATCTCGACAGCGCCCTGGAGCTCCACGGCAAGACTCCATCGTAATATTGCCCCATTTGCATAATCTATAATCTCACGATACTCTTTTGGATCGGGGGATTTTAGATATTTAGGATCCTGTGCCCCTGCCTGTACGGGGTTAAAATATGGGCCCTCCAAATGTAGTCCGAGCAGCTCAGGGCCGTCAGATAGATGTTTTTTTGCTTCATGGAAGTTATCAATCGTCTGATATAACTCCTCATTACTGCTGGTTAGGGTGGTAGGTAAAAGGGCGGTTGTGCCGTGCTTCATGTGAGCCTTAGCCCCCTGCACAATGCACTCGGATGTACCGTCCATAAAATCATGCCCGCCACCGCCGTGGGTGTGCATATCTATAAACCCCGGGCTGACATAGCTGCCTTTTGCATCAATTGTCAAATCAATCACGCCGTTATAATCGCTCTTGGGGCAAACAGCGGCAATTTTTTCACCCTCTATAAAAACACACTGTCCCGACACCTCTCCATGAGGCATAAGTATAGTACCATTTTCAATACAGATTGTCATAATACTCTCCATTCTGAAAAGCAAATTTTTACCTTAGATGTTTAACTCGGGTAAAATATTTTTCCTCCAAATGACGATTGGCTTCATCGCCTCCCACAGTATTGGCACTCATCCAAACAGGTGGAGTGATGCCGCTATCCATCAAAATTCTACAGGTTTCAATCAGCAGTAAATTCCACACAAACGAATTGCATATAATACTGCTCCCCGCCACTCTCTGCTCAAAGTTGTCTATCACAGCGTTAGCGTCACCAAGTGGCACACAGCTATCCATCCATACATCAACAATCTCGTACAGGTTTTGCCCGCTCGGGTGTCTTGCAGGGTGATCTTTGGGGACATTATCACAAAATGCCGTCGAGGTTATAGCCGCCACCTTCATGCCACGTTTCTTGGCCTCGGTTGCCACATCAATTGTCATCGCATTAATGCCATAAGCATTGCAAACTATAATAAGCTCTCCCTCTTTGCAATCATACATATCAAGCACTCTTGCACCATATCCCGGGGTACGCTCAACAATATTGGAGCGCTTTGCACCCATCAAAAGATTTGTGCCACAGTCGAGCATAGGGTTCATCGGGGCAAGCCCTCCCGCACGCCATAGGGTTTCCTCTACCACCAGGTTGGAGTGACCGCCTGTGCCCACCATATGTATGAGTTGATCAGCCTTAATTGCATCGGCCATCATTTGAGCAACAGTCGTAATTTTATCCATCCCCTTGTAGATATCCTCCATCAAGCCAACCATATCGTCAAAATATCTTTTTGTCTCTTTTCCCATTTTACAGTCTCCATTTCATATTTAGTTTGCATACTCAAATGAGTAATATAGCTGTTAGTTAACAAGTGTAATTATATCTTCCACCACCGAGGTAAATGTAGTGTAGAACACCTCATCATTATATCTCACAGCAATTTGTGATCCATCATGTAAATCAACAAATTCCAAGCGATCCATAACCCCGTTTTTATAGTTGTAAATAACGGTAAGAGTGGGCGATGACGACAAATCTGCACCCAAAAAACGGGTGTTTACCGGAATATTACTCAGCGCATCTATATCCTGTTGCGAGATTTGCAGACCATCTTGCCCCACCAGTGTGACCACACCCTGCTCATCCTGCTGCACTGTTATCATATAGTCAGAGTTTGCGCTCTGCAATAAGATACTGTCTAAAAATGACGGTGTAACCCCAAAAATATTGCCGCCTAAAAAATCTTCATAGTTTTCTGATAAAAAGGTCAGCTCATCCGGTGATATGCTCATTACCTGCTGTTGTGCCTGTGACTCTATATATCCTAAGTCGTCCTGTATATCTATGTGTACAACGTGTTCAGTACCATCCATGGTCACGCTCACGGTGTAATCAGGCTGTGTTATTGAGGGTATATCGCTCACAATTTCCTCGCCATACACCCTTGATAGTGGCACAATGATGCGATCCCACACAGAATTCCAATCCACCCTTAAGTTTATCGGAGAAGTAAAGCTGTATAGTATCAAATCCCCCGAATGATCGGTTTGCACTGAATAGCTTTTCTCAGGATTTGTGTGATCGGTCACCGACACCGACTGTATACTGTTTATATTTTCAGAAGTTATAGGGGGCAATACCGACAAACTTTGCAGGTCACTTTGAGTGATCAAAAATCTTTCGCCGGTAGCAGCCTCAATCAGGTAAACCGCACCACTTTGCGCATCTTGGATATAAAACTCACCCTGTGGCCCTCTTGTATCTGATAATATATACTGTTTTGTTTCCCCACTCTGCTCAAGGTATATCACCGTGGCCAGAGGGGTGGATATATCGACCTGTGTATCCTCCTGCAAGGCCACAGCCGGCACATGACACAACCCGTAATATATCGACTTAAATACCTCTGGGTCAAAGGCTACCTCTCCATGAGCGGTGGATACCTCCATCCCGTCGGGAGTGCTTATCAGGGTCATCACACCCCCCTCATTTTCAATGGCAACGCCCAAAACATCAGATACCGACATATCTATCGCATAAACCTGCTCTATTTGCTCCGGTGGCTGTGCTATCGGTGTATTTGTGGGCACAAATTTAAGTGCTAAAAGAATAATAATAAGCGCACCTAATAAAAGCGATAGTTTGTAAAGTGTTTTTATATCTGCCCTCATATGCGTTTTCTCCTCGAAATATAGCCACTCCCCACCGCCAATAATAGAGCACACGCTATAACCACCCCAACAGCCAATCCCCATATATGGCTTGGCAAAACCGCCACACTGCCCACTGCAACCTGCTTTGCGGGAATGTTTAGCATCTCATACCCCGGGGTGCAATAGCCCAACATCTGCACTAAAAATTCTCGGTTGGCATATGATGAAATCGACATAATATCATCGGCATATAAATGCCCGCTACTTGTCAAAATCAGTGTGGATTTCTTGCCCTCGTCCAGTGTCTTTTCACTTATGGCACTGAGTATAAACGGCCCTGTGGGATCGGTCTGTTGCTGCTGAATATTTGATAAATCATCATACTGCTTTGAATATGAACTATCGGACGATATAATCAGGGGAGATATATCTATATTGGGTGCCACCTGCTGCGAAACTATAATCGGGCGACTTTGTGGCAATACAGGATAATATTGATTATCTATAAAATAACTGTTTATACTGTGGTTCATAAAAACGCCTATCACATTTACCGCATTATTATCCGCTTTGAGGGTTTGATCTAATACAGTGGCCTGTTGTGTGCCAAGTCCATACTGCTGCATAAATGACTCAAGTATAGGCATCTGTGAGGCCGATGCGCCTAAAAATATCAGCACCGTACCCCCATCGTCCATATATTGAGATAATTCCTCTACCTCGACCTGTTCAAAATCACGTGAGGGGTTTGCAATAATTATCATATCGGTTCCCTCTTCGATTCCCGAAACCGATATTGACCTATCTTGCACCTCAAATCCATTGTTAGTAAGTAGCGTAAGCAGTGACGGCGAAGCTGTTTCATTGTGTCCTGCGCTCATCATCACTTTTAGTTGTTGTGTGCGGGTCAAGCTGTGAATGGCCGAGGAAAACACCTGCTCGGCTGTGATAGTGGTAACTGTCTGCCCTGAGCTATCGGTTGTATAAAGCTGTGTCAGTTTGACGATATGACTTCTGTTACCGCTCTGAAATACCACATCATTTTGTTCGGCCAAAATACCGCGGTCATGAAAATAATCAAGTATCATAGGTTGCGTATAGGGGTCCGCATACTCAACCGTAATCATATCGCTCCCATCCTCATAGCGACTGAGTATTTCTGCCGCCACCCCAAAGTACTCCTCCTCTGAGGAGAATACTGTCACACTTATTGGGTTTAAAATATCATCAAGCAATTCATCTGTGCTTTGAGAGAGCACATATAGCTTGCTATCTGTCATATCAAAACGCCATCCCCACCGCTGTGAAGCCTCCTGAAAAATAGCAATGATGCTAATACAAATAGCTATTATTACAATTGCGGTTAAAATGATGACATGTTTATGTTCAAGTTTTAATTTTTTCATACCTATTCCCTTTTTCTCAGTAACACACTCTTTTTAATTTTAGCCAATAGTGGGTAAGGCTGATAAACAATGCAGTCATTGCAATATAATATGCCACATTACTCAAATCAAAAATACCCAAAGTGAAGGGTTCAAAGTAGTGATTTGCCGATGTATAACGCAAAATAGTTTTCAGCAATGGCTGCTCGACATATGTACTCACAATACCGCTCATCCACAAAAACAGCGATATACTGTAGCTTACAACGGCCGAAACCACCTGATTTTCGGTAAGAGAAGAAATAAATAACCCTATAGAAATGAGCATACTGCCAAATAAAAACACCCCAACATAGTTGCCGACTGTGATAAGCGGTTGCCACGAACCAAGCCCTGCCAAGGTCAGCGGATACACGACAGTCAGAACAAGGGCAATGCAATAAAAAACTATGCAGGAGAAAAACTTACTAATAACAATATCCCATTCACTGATAGGCAGGGTAAAGAGAAGTTGATCTGTTTTAAGTTTTTTCTCTTCTGAGAATAAGCGCATTGTCAAAAGAGGAATACAAAATAAAATTTGAGAGGATAGCCCGGAGAAGAATGGCACAATATCCCCACTTTGTGGCATCAGTACGCCTGTAAAAAACATAACACCGGAAATAAAAAAGAATATTGCCAAAAACACATAAACCGTCATAGAGCAAAAATATAATTTCATTTCTTTTAATAAGTTTGCCTTCATTTTTTCACTCCTTAAAAAACGGTTCTAAACAATTACCCACGGGCAACCATATAGTAATACCCGTGGGTAATTGTCAAACGCTTAGATCTGTCTTACTGATTCACGCTCGACCAGTACGGGGGAAAGTGCAAGCTGGCGAGTTGTATGCATATTGGCATTTACAGGGCTGTTTTCTTGAGTAAGAATTGCCTGAATTACCATCGATCCCATGTCATCGGTATTTTGTGAAATCGAAGTTAGTGGGGGCGATTGGCAATCGCACAGGTCAATATCATCAAAGCTAATAATCGAAATATCCCCTGGGACGCTTCTATTGGTTTCACGTAAAAATCGCATAAACTCTATGGCCACAAGGTCGTTTACTGCTATAACAGCTGTGCAATCCTTTTGAGCTTGCATAAGTTTTTCTAACGATTGTTTTTGTGCCGGCCAAAGCGCACGGTTATTCATTTCAAGCACCGAATGTTCAATAGTCATCAAACAAGACTCATCACAACACAGATCATAATGACACATTCGGGTTTTAATACCGTTCCACAAGGATTTACGGCTATAAAATAAGATAGGTGGGGATAAAAATGCGATTTTTTTATGACCTTTGCTCACTAAATAATCAACAGCCATTTTACCTGCGCTAAAAAAGTCATATGCGACACAATCACAAGAAAAATCATCAAACTGCTGATCGAGCAAAATAATTTTCGCCCCTTGTTGTGTAGCTTTTTTGATATTTGCACAATCGGTACTGGTTGAGGATAATAAAATCCCCCTTACACGACTTCGACGAAGACGATCAATGTGAAATGCCTCAATTTGGGGATCGTGCGCGCTATTACAAAATATCGGCACCAAATCATTTTTTCTGCAATGTTTTTCTATGCTGAGCATAAGGCTTGAGAAAAATGGATTCGAAAAAGAAGGAAGCACAATACCAATATCCTTGCTGTTTCCACCTTTTAGCAGTTTCCCATACAAATT
Source organism: uncultured Oscillospiraceae bacterium (assembly GCA_964370005.1). Lineage (GTDB taxonomy): Bacteria > Bacillota > Clostridia > Oscillospirales > Ruminococcaceae > Heteroruminococcus. The sequence goes on along the minus strand of CAYJGR010000017.1, from coordinate 9,443 downwards.
GGGTTCATAATTAAGCTCATCAGCCCAATAATTCACCTTTTCTCGCACAGCAGTGCTAACCGGATAGTTTGAATTACTTAGCACGCGAGAAACAGTAGCAACCGAAACGCCGGCCTTTTGGGCAATGTCTGTAATAGTGACAGCCGCACTCGGTTCACTCATTGTTCATCCTCCTCATCTTAATTAGCTATTAAAGCGACGCGCCGAATATCAAGTTGGGTAAGAATAACACCAAATCTTCAAACAGCAATAGTATCATTACTTCTATCAATATTGCGGCAAAGAACGGAAGTGAGGCCTTAAACACCTTTTCAACGGGACAGTTTAGAATGCCACATACTGTATAAATGGCCGTGCCTACAGGAGGCGTCATCAGGCCGATATTTACAACTGTCATCATCAAAATACCAAAGTGAACGGGATCGACGTCCAGCTGTGTGAGCATAGGTAGGAATATGGGTGTAAGCAGTAGCACATTGATATTTGTATCTATAAACATACCCGATACAAGGAAGTACAGCAGTATAAGTCCCATCAATACGACACCATTACTGGTTATACCGAATAAGAATGAAGATAGGGCCACAGGTAGCTGTGCATATGTAACAGCATATCCGAATATACCCGACATACATACAATTATGAGTAGTGCACCACAATCGCTGATGGTATTCTTAAGTGCTTCGGTAAACTTCTTAAATGTGAGTTCTTTATATGCGAACACACCGATTATTACAGCGTACACAACGGCAAATGCGCCGGCTTCCGAAGGAGTAAACACGCCAAAACGGATACCCACGATAAGAATTATAGGGAACATCAGCGCATACTTGGAAACCCAAAGTTGTTTTAAGATTTCTTTTGCCGACGCAGCTTTTACATCGGGGGCAGGCACATCATACTTATGATGTTTTGATGTGATGGCAACGGTGGTCATCAATGCAATCATCATGAGTATACCGGGAATAATACCGGCTGCAAACAATCTACCTATCGACACACTTCCCACAAAGCCGTAAACTATAAGTCCCATGCTGGGGGGAATTGTGGCGGTGATAAGCGAGGTTGAGCAGGTGACAGCGGCGGTATACTCGGGAGGATAGCCTTTATCAACCATTTGCTTGCCCAGTATGCGGGCTTCCATGGCGGCATCGGCAGTAGCCGAGCCTGAAACGCCACCCATAAGTGTGCTCAGTACCACATTGAGCTGTGCAAGGCTACCTGTCATTTTGCGGGTAAATACCTTGGCAAGGTCGAGCAGTTTTTGGGTAATACCGGTTTCGTTCATCAAGTTACCTGCAAAGATGAAGAACGGTACAGCCAAAAATGTGAATGATTGTGTGTTTGTGACAACACGTTGTGCAATAATACTCAAAGGTAGTTCAGGTGTAGTAAGGAAAAATGCTATACCCGATAAGCCGATTGCATAAGCAATAGGCATTCCGATGAGTAGTGCCACAACAAAAACAATAAGTAATATAGTCATCTATTTTCTCCTTTTCCTAATATCTGCATCAAATCTATGTTGATGCTACGCATTTTTGGGAGCTTTAAGCATTTTTACATTGCCAATTATCTTTTCAATTGCGGTCAAAGACAGGAAAAAGCATCCCACGGGTAGACTGGAGTTAACCCAGGCGTATGTAAGGGTCAAGGTTTGAAATTTTCTGTCAAAATTTTGTATTGTAAGATCTATGCCGTTTTTTATGAGGAAAATCGACACAGCTAAAATGACGATATTTATAAATAATTTTATAGCAGTTTGAGTAGTTTGAGGTGTTTTTCTTACAAGGATATCCACCCCCACAAATTTATCACCACGATAAGCGACATCAGCTCCCACAAATGTTATCCATGCAAACATGAGCTGTGAAATATCAATGCTCCAAATAATGGGCATTTTTATAAAGCGCATCCAAATAGAAATAAAAACCAATATTACAATAGCAATAACTAATACAGAGCAAAACATCAGCTCTATTTTTCCAAGTTTTTCATATGCTTTTCTCAACAATACCACCTTCCTTTCTTTGATAATAACAGTAGCTTTTATTGATTAACTTACAATATATTACAAATAAATAAAAAGGAGGATAACAAAACGGATGTGCAAACCATGTAGCAAAAACCGAATTTATTATCCTCCTTTAATAAAACATATGTGTTAAATCAAAACACTAATTTAGGCAATAGCATCCATTTCTGCTATCAAAGTTGCACGCAGTTCGGTGAAACCAAGCTCCTCGTAAAGAGGTGTGGTAGCTTCGATGAAGGGGGTCTTGTCTTCAATCTCAACGATTGTGCCGCCATGAGTAGCAACAAACTCTTCCTCGAACTTAGCAGCATTCTCAAGCATTACCTGCTGCTGCTCAACACCCATTTCTTTACCGGACTGGAGAAGAACCTGCTGATACTCTGCAGGCATGGAGTTAAAGTACTCAGCACCCATAACTTCACAAGCGATGAGCTGGAAGTGACCGGTCTTGCTCAGTACGTTTGCAACTTCATACATAAGCGAAGACTCAATAGCAACGCTCTGAATTTCGCAGCCCTCAAGACCACCAAGCGAGATGGACTGATAAACTTCCGAGAAAGCCATAGGGGTAGCTACAGCACCCATAGCATTTACGGTACCTACGCAGATATCGTTGCCGATAGTTCTCAGGCGCAGACCACTCAGGTCGGCAGGAACACGAGCCTCGGAATTAGAGAGCACATTACGCTCGCCCGAGTACCAGTTGCCAACAACGAGCTGTAGACCGCTTGCATTGAGCTCTTCAACCCAAGATGCGTAGGAAGGTGTTTCAACGATCTTATTCAGATCATCAACATTATCCAGCAGGTAAGGCATCTGAATGAGGCCAAACTCGGGAACATACGAAGCCAAACGGCTGGGGTCGGTACCTGCCAAGATGGGAGCACCTGCCAGAGCCTGCTCAACAACGTCATCATTCTCACCAAGGGCATTGTTGTAGAAATTCTCAACAGTGATGCCACCGTTGGTTTGAGCCATGATTTCCTCGCCCCACTTTGTAGCCATCTGGGCATAGGAATCGGTGTCGGGGGACGAGATGTTGTGACGAATTACAAAGGTCTCCTCGGGTGCGGCTTCGCCCTCTGCGGCCTCACCTGCATCATCAGTTGCGGGTGCTTCGGCGTCAGGGGTTTCGGCTGTGCCACCGCAGGCAGCAAACATCGAAACGATCATCGACAGAGCCAAAAGACAAACTAAAAACTTTTTCACTAAAAAATCCTCCTTTATTTCGAGCTTCTTTATTTAGTAAACAAATGATGATATGCTCCGCTATGATCAAGCGGAACACACTACCTTTGTTTGCTACAACATGTTATTTCCTCATCAAAGACAAGATATTTTCCCCGGCTATCATCTGTTTTTGTTCATCCGAAATATCAGCCATATCTACAATGGCAAAGGATGAGCCCGCATCAAATATGGGAAGGTTTGTGCCAAAAATAAGCCTATTGGCACCAAACTGTGTACATACATCCTCTATCTGCATATAACCTCTAAGGCCGCTGGTCTCCAAATAAAAATTATCAAACCTTTCAAGCAGTGGATATGTGTAGCGGTCATAGCGATATGTAAGGTTAGACAAGATCAGATTTAGATTGGGGTGATCTTTTAGTATCCGTGCAATTTCGCCCCAAGGGATTTGCCCTGCATCCAAAAGCAGTGGTGTCCCACTTTCGGCCAAGGCATCAAATAGGCCCTCACAGAATATCTCCTCGGTACAGAAATTGTGCTGTGTGGGGGATGGGAAAATCCTCGCCATCTTTACATCATTGTCTATGAGAGCTCGCTTAAGCTGTTTACCCTTTGGAAAATCCCCTGCAATACCCGGGAGTACTACCCAGGCCGGAATGAGGTGCTCGGAAAAAGCGGCAACCTCCTCTGCCACAAGTGTGTTGCCCACCTTGGCCTCATATTCTAACGCCGAGAAGTGGGTGACCACAGCCTGTGAAATTCCAAGATCACTCATAATTTTAATTGTCTCGGCGGTGGAGTCCACCTCATGTGGAGTAGGTGTACATCTTGTTCCAACCCATACATTGCAATCAATATAATTCATATCCAACCTCACTATGTCTATCGGTGGTATAAAACATCAGGCAATAATCCCATCAAGGATGCGCTGGGCATTCCCCGAAAAAATATCGCTTTTCTCATCGGCACTCAAATCGGCATAGAGCACCTGTCCAATGCAGTGCTTGACATCCAAAAATGGGATGTCGGTGCCAAATAAAATGCGTTTAGATCCCGCTTTTTTTACCATCCATTCAAGGCACCCTTCAAGCATAGATGAGGAGGTCACATCGTAGTACACATTAGGTACATCCAGCGCACTCTCAACAGCTTGTGTTCTAAGGGCAATACCACCGGCATGTCCCATCATAACAGGAACATCGGGGTAAGCCTTTGCCATCTCGACACAATCAGCAATGCCAACCAAATCCATCACATGTATCAGTACAGGACAACGTTTTTTATTTGCAAGCTCAAACAAAAATCCGCAATTTTCTTTCTCGACACGATAGCGATGGGTTTCGGGGTGAAGCTTTATGCCCCAAAAGCCATCTTTACCATAACGCTCAAGCTCCTTTTGAGCCTGCTGCGGGTAATGCGGATTGACCGCAATAAAAGCTCTTGCCTCCGAAAAGCTCGCAAGGGATCGGGCTGCTATGTCGTTGCCACGCTTCATCTCTCCGGCAAGCGGCCACAAATGCGAAAGAAAAATACTATCAATTCCGGTAAGCTCCAGGGTTTTAGCCATTTTCTGATCTGTAATTTCTACCTGTCGCATATTGTACCAAACACCCAAATGGGCATGCATATCTATAACTTTATAACTTGTATCGTGTCGTTTATCATATACCACGGCATAACACCTCGCTTGAAGTTATTTTTCGGCACGAATGGCTCTTAAAAGCCCCTGTGCAATATGCGCACATCCGAGTTCATTAGGGTGAGCATCATCTGCAATATATCTGTCCTCACATGGAAGAAGTTCGAGTCCATCTACCACATTGTAACCATATTTTTGTGCCTGTATAAGTGTAAGTTTGCGAACTTCATCAAGATTGTCGGACACAGTGGAACTTGTACAAAGCGTATCTATGCGTGGTGCAGTTATGACATAGACCTCACAACCGTGATAAATGCTGTCAAACCGTCTGAAAAACTCGGGCACCGCTGTATGCATGCGTGGCATATCCTGCTCTTGGATAGAATCATTTATACCATATGCTACCACCAATTTTTGAGGTCTGTAAAACTTTTCGACATCTAAAACATCAGGATTGAATTTCTTGCCACCTATCCCAAAATTCCTAACATCCATATTAAGCTCTTCGGCTACAATCGAGGCCCACGAAAATGAGGGGCGAGGTGCAGTCATTCCCTGTGTAAGGGAATCTCCATAAAACAAAATCAAATTATTGTTTTTTGGATTTGGCACAGCATTTCCGATACTAATATCATAAATTTTTGTCCTTACCAAATGGGGCAGCCAAATTGTGATGGTTGCTTTTTCTTGTGTGCATTTTTTATAAATCACTTCACCATCGGTGGTATTGTCCTCAAAGGCTATGCTCTGTTTATACTCATTATTCTCATAAATATCAAACACAACATGTGCACGCGCAAAGTTATCGCATGTAAACGAAAATGAAATTTCGGGCGAGTCGGTGATAAATTCCATACGTACACCCGAGGTGTTACAAATTCTCACACCGATTTCGGGAGGATAATTACTACTACTCATCCTATCGATTTGTGCCTGTGTAAATCTCACAGGTGTGTAACATCCATCGCTTACAATTAAATCAGCTTGTCCGATAAAAAATGTAGAACAATCCATGCTTTTCACCCGCCATAAATGGTCTTAATCTTTCAGTTTGGAGGCACTTTGCTTGTCAATATACAGTATCGCATTTTTATGGCGACGCAAAATACTTGCAGGGCACTTCTCGGAGATATCTCCCTCCAAGGTTTCGGCCACAGCCACAGCCTTTGTAGGGCCGGGAACGGTGCAGAACAGGTAGTCACCCGACATTATGGTGGGAATTGTCAAAGTTACTGCGGTTTTGGGCACCTCATCGAAGCTATCAAAACACTTGTCGTTGACTTGTTGTTGACGGCACTTGTCGTCGAGCAAAACTTGCTTTATGGGTTTTGGGTCGTTAAAGTCGGCCACATCGGGGTCATTGAATGCTATATGTCCATTCTCGCCTATACCCAGGAACACCACATCTACACCCTCTGCCAGCAAATCTTTGGTGTAGGTTTCACACTCTTGTGCCACGTCGTCTACGGTGTTTATGTAATGCACTGCATCGGCGGGGATGTCCACATTATCGATCACATGAAGTTTTAAGTAGTTGGCAAACGAGCGTGTGTTATCCTTATCAAGGCCCACATATTCGTCCAGATGATATGCTCTTACTCTTTTCCAATCTATTCGATTGTCCTTAACGAGTGCCGCAAGCACATCGTCTTGAGATGGGGCAGAACCGAAGATTATGTTTATATAGGGCTTTTCCGACTGCAGTTTTTCAATAATAGTGGCGGCATCATCGGCAGTGGCCGCACCCATAGTGACGCGATCATCGAATTGTTTAACCGTCAACATATCTGACATAAATAATTTTTTCATAATATTGCTCCTCGTCATCATTTCACCCCGGGCGATCCACCACAACTACAGTTGACACCCAAAGTAGTAAATCCGTAGTAAACGTTATCTGTTTACTCAATTTTAACTTTTTAACTAATGTTTGTCAATATTAATTTAACGAAAAAGACATAAAGAGCAATTGTAACAAATAAATTGTAAATTAATGGTGTAAAGTGTTGCAACAAGTTCTCTAAAATGTTATCATAACGAAAACGTTTACTATACTATATTAGGAAAGCTTTGCAAATGAGGGCTATTTTTATGCTAAATGTTGTTGGGTTAAGCAAGCAATATGGAAAGTATACAGCGGTAAATAACATCTCGTTTTCAGTACAGATGGGAGAAGTTGTAGCGCTACTTGGGCTCAATGGTGCAGGCAAAACCACCACCATGAATATGATCACAGGTTATAGCTCACCCACTGCTGGCAAGGTAACACTTTTTGATCAAACAGATCAGAGGGGTGATGTTGATTTTCGTAAAAACATAGGTTATTTGCCCGAAACCCCTCCGCTCTATCAAGACTTAACCCCCCGTGAGCATTTGAAATTTGTATGTAGTGCAAGAGGTATTGCAGATTGTGATATCCCCGCAGAAGTTGACAGGGTGTGCGAACTCTTAGCGATATCTCATATGTCAAACAAACTCATACGCAATCTTTCAAAGGGGTATAAACAGCGTGTGGGATTTGCGGCGGCATTGGTGGGAAATCCGCCACTAATCATTCTTGACGAACCCACCGTAGGCCTGGACCCCATGCAACTCATAGAAATAAGAAAGCTCATTCTCACACTGGCCGAAAATCATATGGTGATAATAAGCTCACATATTTTGAGCGAAGTTTTCTCGGTTTGTTCCCGCATAGTTATCTTAAATAAAGGCGTACTTTGTGCCGACCTTTCCAAGGAACAATTTTTAGCCAACATACTGGAAAATTCAAAAATCACTGTACAAATGCCGGCTGATAGCCCCGACATTTCGCATATTTTTGAAAGTTTAGACAACTTAAAATCATGTGTACGCAAACCCACAGGCCCACTTGGCCTGGATGAATACGAGTTGACAATGAACAACACGACCGAACACAGCACCGAGGTAGCAAAGCTCTTGTCACAAAATCATCTTTATCCCGTAGCAATTTTCCCATCACACAAATCACTTGAAGACGCATTTATGGAAATAGCATCACAGGAGGTTGCAATATGAAATACGAGTATATAAACAGTGAAGCAAAAAAGTACATGTACAACGGAAAAGAGTTATCCCCTATTGTAGAGATATATCACGACTGCGTGGCTCACCTCTCGGGAACAACTTTAAGAGATTTCTTTTTAGATTTTGACAAAATTGTGGAGGCCTGGAATGTAGCAAACGGTGAAATGAATCGTCGTTTTAAGGGTCAACTGCCCAACAGACCGGTTATGGGAACCCCTTTATCTTATGGGCATTTAATTTGTTTGGGCGCAGAGGTAACATTTCCTGTCGATGGCGAGCCCAACATACATCCCTTTGCACAGGATATCGACAGCGCCATAGAAATACTCAAACGTCAAAAGGGTATGGATTTCACACAAAACAAGTGGTTTGGGCATTACCTCGAGATGAATGCAAAGTTAAATGCCGCTTTCCCCGATAAGGTATCGGTTATGAGTGGTTTTTCGCACCAAGGCCCCTTGACAAGTGCAACTCTCATGCGCGGACAAGATTTTTTCTGTGATTTACTGGACGAGCCCGAGAAGTGTGCCGAATTTTTGGAACTGATGACAGATAGCATAGTGGAGTATAAAAAATGTGTGGCTAAGCTCAATGGTGAACCTGTCATTTCGGAGGATATGGGTTATCTTGCCGATGATTTTGCAAGTCTTGTTTCGCCATATTTATGGGAAGATTTTGTTGTTCCCTATTGGAATAGATATTATGAGGGTACGACCACTTCATCTCAGAGATTTATTCACTGTGAAAATTTATTGCCACTCCATTTAAAATATCTAAAATCGGCCGGTATAACTTTCTTTCAACCATCTGTTTCTGACTCCCTTACAATCTCGAATGTAAAAGAAAATACAGATATTGAATTTGATTGGCTACTTTATGCCTACCATATCACCGAGATGTCTGATCAAGAGATACAGCAGTGGGTAGACAATGTGGTAAAGGCCGGAATAACAACAATAAGAACACAAATAGGCACATATGGACTTGTGAATAACAAGGACGACCGAATACTTGCATTTCTAGATGCATTTGACAAATATGCAGTAAACTGATGAATTATCCAAATGTATCCCGTAAACCCCCAACATGGTGTTAAATCGACAACATGTTGGGGGTTTGTACAAGGATTTGGGATAGTGACATACGTTGAAACACCCCATAAACGAACCACGAGGTTCGTTTATGGGGTGTTTGATCTGTGGCAACCTAATAAAATAGACTACGTCAAACTTATACCATACTCCTTATCCGAAATAAGCAGTTGCTTGAAGTCTTCTTGACTCATGGGCCTTGCAAAATAGTATCCCTGTGCATAGTCACACCCGATACTTTTTAACCATAGTGCTTGAGCAGCAGTTTCAACACCCTCGGCAACGACTTGCATATCAAGGTGTTTTGCCATATTAATCACATCGGCTACAACAACAGTGCTCTTCGAGCCTTGGTCTTTAAGATCAAAAAACGCTTTATCAAGTTTGAGTATGTCCGCCTCAACCGCCGATAGCCTATTAAGCGATGAAACACCGGCCCCAA
>CAYJGR010000016.1:0-30433 GCA_964370005.1 uncultured Oscillospiraceae bacterium | reverse complement strand
AAATAAAATTTTAGCGTGTACTTTACGCTAAACTCCATTCTGTGCACCGCACAAATAGTTTTGAAAAATCTTAGAACAGAATGGAGATTATTTGGGCATCTCGCCCGTCCTCGGGCGAGGCCATCTAAATAAAATTTTAGCGTGTACTTTACGCTAAACTCCATTCTGTGCACCGCACAAAATATACTATAATAAGCGACTTTATATCAAGTACATAATAGCAAATTATTTGTATATATGTCAATGCATTTAGAGGATAGAGCAAAGGTGACAACGAAGAAAAAATAGCAGTGAAAAATATAATACACAGGCACATGTCCGTCACGTTGCCGTACAAACGCATGCTCGACCCCTATATTTTAGCACTTAGCCCCATCGCATTACATCATGTCGAGTATTATTTCAAATACAGCGCCGTTGTCATTATAAGCCCTTATATGACCGTTCATCATCTCGACCGAGGTTTTGGCGATGGATAATCCAAGCCCAAAATTGCCGTCCGCACCCTTGTTAAATCGCTCAAAAATTTTGTCTGAATTTGAGATGCCGTTGCCGTCATCCCGCACGGTTATCACGGCTGTTTTACCCTCACTTTTTAGCGAAACATATACAGCGGTTTTGGCATATCTTATCCCATTCGAGACAATATTGCCGACCGACCCCGCTAAAAGCTCGCTGTGTGCATGTGCATATAAGTCAGGGGCAATATCGGTTATAATTTCGATGTCACAGCTTACGGCATAGCCCCTGTAGCCCTCAAGCACTTCAAACAAACAGTCGCTGAGACTTAATCGTTCAAGCTTTTTATTTGCGCTAAAGTTCTCGGCCCTTGCCAAGGTTAAAAGACCATCCACCAATTTGGTGAGCCGTTTGCTTTGGTCGGATATGAGGTGGGCAGTGCCCTTGTAGTCCTCAAATACCCCCATTTCAATGCCGTCGGCATATCCTTGAATACTCATAAGGGGGGTACGCAGTTCATGGGAGGCGTTGTGCAAAAATGACTTTTGCGACTCGTTATACTGGTAAATTCGCCTGTTCAGGGCATTTATCTCGGTCGTGAACTTTTGCAGTTCAAGACTGTCGCTGTGATCATCTATCACGACTAACTCATCCGACTTCATATTCTCCACGCGTGAAATGAGTCGTTCAATCGGTTTTGCGATTGAGTTTGTCACCCGTGTCGAGACAAAGAGAGCGATGAGGGTTATGAGTACAGATATGATTGCAAGTACGATGTTTACGGTTCTTACAAACTCGTCAATAGCAAGCCCTTTGGAGATATACACCACCTTGTCGGTTAAAGTTTGGCTTTGGTATTCGACCTCAACAACATAGTAGGCATCATCCTCAAAGCGAAAAGATCCTATCTCATTAAAACTAAGTTCCTCGGTTGTTTCATATATTAAGTCGGCTAAATTCTCGGTCACAAATGTGTCGGCATTAAATATTCTTGACAGCTCACCATTGCGGTTAAACACCACAAGTTCGGCGGAATTTGTGTGTCTTTGATTGCCCAAAAGGGACAACATACTCGGCAGAGCCTGATCTCTTCTCTGTGCTAAAATTCCGGGCAATTCACCATGGGGATTTTGTTCTAATAAATCTAAAACATCTTGATTTTCCAATGTGTTCTCAATTTGCTCCACAGCTTGTTGCAGGTCTTCCAGTGCCTGCAGCCTGCTGTAATAACCCACAATAAAATTAAATAGTATTAAAATCGACAGCGGAATGAGGACAATAATTAAAAGATATGGTCTCGATATTTTTTGCCTTATACTTCTCATATCACCCCTCCAATTCCAATTTGAAGCCAAAGCCCCATACGGCCGTTATCCTCACATGAGTATGCACCAACTTTTTGCGCAGTCGTTTTAGTACATCATCACAGGCCTTTGTATCCACGTCATAATCAAATTTCCAGACGTTTTTGAGTAGTTCTTCCCTCGACACCGCCCGCTCACTGTGTTCAAACATATAGGTCATCAGGGAAAACTCGGTGGGGGTGATATCCAGTGTCTTGCCACCCGCAGTGCAGGCTTTTAGGGCGATGTCAATGTCGATATCCCCAAAGGACAGCACATTCTTGGCCTTGGTCGTCTCGCTGAAGGCCATACGCCTAAATATAGAGTTTACCCTGGCCACAAGTTCCATGGGTGCAAAGGGTTTGACGAGGTAGTCGTCGGCGCCCATGGTGATGCCGGTGATGCGGTCAAGCTCGCTGTCCTTGGCTGATACAATTATAATGGGCACGTTGTGGCGGGTACGTATGGCGGCGCAGACGCTCACCCCATCGGTGCCGGGCATCATGACATCGAGTATCACCATATCGGAGGGGGCTTGTTCAAAGGCCTCCATGAGGTCGTCGCCGTTTTCGAATGCCACCACCTCGTAACCACTGTTACTTAGAAATCCGCTTATAATATCACGTATGCTTTTTTCGTCGTCGGCTATATAAATTTTCATTATATCCCTCCCAAGGCTATAATATCACATTGTCGCCGTAAGTAAAATGTCATTTGGGGTTTTGCCTATACTTTGCCTATATTTGCCCGCTGATTTTCCACCACACCGCGGTTTATACTGTACACACAGGGCAGGGGGAACAAAAAACAAATAAACTTAACCGCCCTAAATGAAAGGAGAATTATCATGTTAAAGAGAAAAATCACAGCAGTGGCATTGGCAGGAGTGTTGGCAGTATCGGGTATAGGGGTGAGTGCACTCGCCGCCGAAACCTCGAGTAGCTTGACGGTACAGGATTTTATAGCCGGTGGCAAAACCTTGGAGGGGCTGAAAAATGCCAAAACAAACCTCGATGAAAAAGGTATAACCCTTGAAGAGGCCAAGGCTAATTTCAGTGGTAAGATTGAAGAGTACGCCGCCAAGAAGGGCATAACAGTCGAGGAGGCACAGGCACAGCTGGCTGCATTCAAGGATAGCGGCAAGACGGTAGATGGACTATCAAGCATAAAGGCCGAGCTTGATGCAAAGGGTGTGACCCTCGAGGAGGCCAAAGCCAACTTTGAGGTTAAGTTCGGCGAATTTGCCGCCGCCGGTGGCATGACCACCGAGGAGGCCAAGGCCAAGATGGCCGAGATAAAGGCAAGTGGTAAGACCCTCGAAGGCCTGAAAAACCTACAAGATAAAATTGGGAATATTCCTGTACAGTAAGAGTAAAACAGAAAAAACTGACCTAATATGTTACTAAAAAGGGGCTGTCTTTGGACAGCTTCCTTTGTTTTCATGCAAAATAATTTGTGAATTTTGTCATGACATTTGCAAATCACTGTTGACAAGCGGGTTTTATTGCAGTATATTTTTATTTATTGAAATATACATACACAGAAGAGGGTGTGCAGATTATGACCAATCTTACCGAGCTGAAATTAGGTGTTTATGAAAAAGCCATCCCGCTGCAACTAAGCTGGGTGGAGAAACTGAGTGTGGCAAAGGATGCGGGTTTTGATTTTGTTGAGTTTAGCGTTGACGGGTTGCAACCGCGCATAGAGCGCCTTGACTGGGGGGAGGCACAGATTGCCGAGGTGCGCAGGGCTGTCGAGGAGACAGGGGTGCCACTGCTGACCATGGCGCTGACCGCCAACCGTTATTTTCCCCTGGGTGACGACCGCCCCGACATAAGACAGCAGGGCATCGCCATTGTGCGCAAGGGGATAGATTTGGCTGTGAAATTGGGCATACGCCTGATACAGCTGTCTCCATATGATGTCAATGGGCGACCACGGCACCGAGGCTACAAAACAGCTTTTTATCGATGCGTTGGGTAAGTTGTCGATCTATGCCGCCCAAAATGGGGTTATGTTAAGCATTGAGGTTATGGACAACGAAGTGCGTCATTGCAACTCGGTACAAAAGGCAGTGGAGCTTATAAGGCAGGTGGATTCCCCCTTTATGCAGGTTTACACCGACACCGGCAATGTGGCCGCCACAGGTAAAGACCCGGTGCCCGATTTGTCCTTTGGCGGTAAAAACTTGGTGGCAAGTCATATAAAGGATGCGACTCTTGGGTGTGGTCGCAAGGTTGAGTTTGGCAAGGGCATTGTCGACTTCGATGCATGTTTCAGAGCCTTTAAGCAGATGGATTTCAATGGTCTGTTTGTGGCTGAGATGTGGAGCGATGAGGATGAGGGATTTATCCCTTACCTCTCCACCGCTGCCGAGTTTATACGAGAAAAAATAAAAGCTGCAAACATATAAATACTGCAACCCTCCACCATCGCTCTCCTTTTGGGCGATGGTGGTTTTATATTAGCTCCGCTAATATAAATTCGCCATGCCCGTAGGGCGGCATATGTGCGGGGTCGCACTGACCAATCCCCCCACCCGCACTGGGAGGGCGTGTGCCCCCTCCCCCTCGGGGGAGGCGACGCAAGGGGCATTGGTATAAACAAAACGCTACACCCCGTCACACACATTGTAGTGAGCGACGTCCTCGTCGCTCCGACGCTACAAATCAAAACAGCCCTCTCGTAATACGGATTACTTATATTATCACCACAAATATACGCCACACATTTTTTGATTTTGCATATTTATGAATATACACATTACGTATGCGGTTTATGTGATGTGTAGGCAGGTATATCAAAATTATAAGACGTAATAAAAACAGGTGATTATATGAAGTTTATAAACAAGAGTACAGGGCGTAAAATCCGGTTTTGGCAGAGAAATAAACTCATGATGCAAATGATGAAGGCTATTGAGGATATTAACCAAAAAGCCACCGAAACAATCAAAATCATAAAAATCGCTGATGATATAGCTCTACAAACAAAGATTTTGGCGATCAATGTTGCTTTGCAGGCAACACGTGCGGAGCATATGGAAGGGAGTTTAGGGGTGTTGGCCGAGGAGGCCGGTAATGTGGCAAAAACATCGGCCGAGGCGACCCAAATTACCACTGCACTGATAACCGAAATGGTGGAGGCGGTGAAAAATGGGGTAGAGGTTGTAGAAGATATTTAAAGGGAAATTAGTAGTTAGTAATGAGCAATTAGTAATGAGGGTATCGCTACGCGATAGATTTGTATTTAAGGTCAGGGGCATCCGTGTGGTTGTCCTTGACCTTTGCCCTAATAGCTCTCCTCTAAAAGTGTCATGTGAAACCAAATCCGACCATATACTGAAATTACATGGGGGTGGAATTTGTGAGAATGGAGGAACTGCGCCGCAAAGATGTGATAAATATGTATAATGGTGGGTATCTGGGAAGGGTTGGGGATTTGGAATTTGATATGGACAGGGCAGATATGACTGATCTTGTGATATATGGTAGACTGCGATGGTTTGGGCTATTGGGTCGAGATGATGATATAGTGATAAAATGGGAGGATATAGAGGTGATAGGGGAGGACAGCATACTGGTACGCTACCGCCAACACAGTAGCCGCAATCGGGCGGTAATAACTCATGACTCCCCATATCGTGGCAGGCAAAGCCGATAATAAATGTGCGGGTGGGGAGTTGTTAGTGCGACCACGTACTAAAACATGTCAGTTTTTGGTTTGGTTTGCAAAAAACAAAGTTATAGTGTATAATGACACCTACATATAATCGGGGAAAACCCGACTTTTGGAGGTGCCAAATGAGCAATCGACCCTTTATTATTTCAACTGATACTGCTAGCGACCTTCCCATGAACTATTACACCGAGAATGATGTGGTGTTTTGCCAACTGAGTTTTGTATTGGATGGTGAGGCCTATCAAAACTTTGATCCCCGTATGAATATTGCACAGTTTTACGATGCGATGCGCAACGGTGCTATGCCCACCACCCAGCAGATAAACCCCGAACAGGCCGTCGAGATGATGGAGCCCAAGCTCAAAGAGGGGTATGACATTCTGCATATAGGATTTTCGTCAGGACTTAGTGGTAGCTACAACAGCTCGTCCATTGCCGCTGAGGATATGCGAGAGAAATACCCCGAGGCCACCATCATCACAGTGGATACGCTGTGTGCATCGCTCGGACAAGGTTTGATGGTGGACAAGGCTGTGAAGATGAAAAAAGCGGGGGCCTCCATGCAGGAGATCGCCGACTGGCTGGAGGAGAACAAGTTAAAGATGATTCACCTTGTGGCTGTAGATGACCTGAATCATCTGCACCGTGGCGGACGCGTGTCCAAGGCCTCGGCTGTTGTGGGCACGGCGCTGGGTATAAAGCCTATTATTCATGTAAATGATGAGGGGCGTCTTATAGCTATGGATAAAGTTCGAGGTCGCAAAGCTTCGCTTATTAAAATGGCCGACATGATGGCCGAAATGACAAAGGGCTGTGACAAGCAGGATGTGTTTATCAGCCATGCCGACTGCAAAGAGGATGCCGAGTTTGTAGCCGAGCAGATAAAGCAAAAAACAGGGTGCGGTTGTGGGATGATAGATTATATCGGTTCGGTTATAGGCACCCACACCGGCACAGGTACAGTAGCATTGTTCTTTATGGGCAACAAACGCTGAGTAAATTTTGATATTGTGGAGGTATGCGGGCCGTGGCTTATAAAACTATAAACCTTGAGCAGGGTATGCCCACGGCTGCCACAGCCTGCAGTCGCCTCGGTCAAGAGCTTGCAATGGCCAAGGCCGGGCGACAATCGGCAATAAAAGTGATACATGGCTATGGTTCCAGCGGCAAGGGCGGGGCTATAAAGAGGGAAGTACATATTCTCCTACGACACAAAAAACAGACAGGTGCTATAAAAGAATTTGTGCCGGGGGAGGATTTTTCCCCCTTTTATGAGGCGGCAAGGCGGGCGGTTGACATATGCCCCGAGCTGTGTCGCGATCGTGATTACTCACGCCAAAACGGCGGGATTACTATAGTGGTGTTTTAGATGAAAAGCAGATATGTCAGAAGAACAGTGGCCGGCATTGTGTTTTTGGCCATCGGTATTTTTCTTGTACTCATATGCCGAGAGCCGAGTAGCACAGTCCTTGTCGAAAACATATTTTCCAGAGGAATATATACAGGAATATCTCATGGGCTTTCCGCCCTCACATCGCTTGTGCCCTTTTCGGTTGCCGAAGTGTTGGTCTGGGGTGTGGTGATTGCAGTGCTGTGTCGCCTTATAAGGGGGATAGTCTGCGCCGCAAAGACGCCGGACAAGCTGTCTGATTACTGGAAAGAGATGTTCTCGGGAGTCTTTTTGTGGGGTGGGGTAATTCTCACGGTGTATTTAATGTTTGGTGGGCTCAACTATTACCGTGCTTCGTTTGTGCAGTATGCCTCGATGGAGAGCGATTTTGAGGTGATACCCTCGAGCTCGCAAGAACTGGCGGAGCTTTGTGTCGAGCTTGCCCGGCAGGCAAATGCTCTGAGCTTTGAGGTACAGCGGGATGAAGATGGTGGCATGGTGCTGTCCGAGGGCTTTGACGCTATGACCGACGATGTAAGGCAGGGTTACATAGCACTCGAAGGGCAGTATGATGACGTGCTCTGCGGCGGCGCGATTGCTACACCAAAGCCGGTCGAGATGTCCTTGCTTATGTCATATGGGCGCATAACCGGCATGTATTTTTTCTTTACAGGTGAGGCTAACGTCAACACAAACGCCCCCGACTACACCATACCGGCCACCGCCGCCCATGAGCTCGCCCACGTCTGTGGGTTTATGCGGGAGGATGAGGCCAATTATATTGCTTTTGTGGCCTGTCGAGCAGCCGAGGAGGCACACACCCGATACAGTGGGCTTATGTTGGCACTCAGTCATAGCCTAAATGCTTTAGCTCGCAGTGATGCGCAGGCCTATGCCGAGGTGATGGAGGATTTATCACACTTTGTGCAAAGGGATTTTGAACTGCACAACCGCTACTGGGATCAATACGAAACACCGGTAGGAGAGGTTGCACAACAAGCTAACGACCTTTACCTGCGAGCAAACAGCCAAGAGGATGGCGTGAAGAGTTATGGCAGAATGGTAGATTTGCTTTTGGCAGATTATCGTGCCGACGGCAAGATTTGACCCAAAGACCTCGGGGCTCTGCCCCGAACCCCGCAAACTTTTTGAAAAAAGTTTGAACAAAAACTTTAAATTGCCCACCTGCAAAATGCGCGGGTGGGCTGAATTTTTATGCTATCTTCCTATCAATACCAACATCTACGGCGAGGGCAGGGCTACGGCTCGGTCGTCCTTAGCCTTGCACACTCGGAGGCCGACTGCATGTGCAAAGTGCGCACATGCCCCCCTGCAAAGACCGCAGGGGCGAGCCTCGCCCCACCCCCGCCTATTGTCATGCCGGCATATAATTGTTGGGGAAACAAAAGCAAATGTCATACTAAAAAAGATGACGGCGAGAGTTTTTTGCCACTTTCAGTCCATTTTAACTCAAAAACGATTGTAAAATGTTGCAAAAAGTGATAAAATTAATCGGTAATTTTGCTTTAAGGGGGGATACCGTGAGACTCAAAGCATGGAATGTGGGAAGTTATGATGAAAATATAATAGCAGGGTTGTCAAAAGAGACCGGGTATCCGCCTATTATTTGTCGTTTGCTTTATGGCAGGGGTATACAGACCGTACAGGAGATACAGAATTTTTTCGGCAGTGCGGGTTTTAGTGATCCGTTATTAATCACCGATATGGATAAGGCGGTAAAGCGTATACGCCAAAGTATAGAGCAGGGGGAACAAATAACCGTATTTGGTGACTTTGACTGCGACGGTATCACCTCCACCGCACTGCTTTATCAGTATTTAGAATCGATCGGTGCCGATGTAAATTACTACATACCCCAACGTGCAGAGGGCTATGGCCTTAGCATGGCAGGGGTCGATCTCATGCATGAGCACGGCACAAAACTTATTGTGACGGTCGATAACGGTGTGTCAGCCGCCAAAGAGGTGGCCTATGCCGCATCATTTGGCATGGATGTGGTAGTGGTAGACCACCACACCCCACCCAAGGTGTTGCCCACCGCCGTGGCCATCGTCAACCCCCATCGCACCGACTGCCCACCACCCCCATATATCCATTTTGCAGGGGTTGGGGTGGTGTTTAAGCTCATATGTGCCCTTGAGGAGGATGACGGACAGGGTATAATCGATCAATATGGTGACCTTGTGGCACTGGGCACACTGGCCGATGTGGTGGAACTCTCGGGGGAAAATCGCCTTATAGTCCAGAGGGGATTGGAAGTGCTGTCCTGCTCCTGCAATGTGGGGCTGTGTGCCCTTATGCAGCAGGCGGGACTGAGTGGGGATAGGCTTTTTTCGACCGCCGTGACCTTTGGTATCTCCCCCCGCATAAATGCCGCCGGACGTATGGGGGATGTGGACTGTGCCCTTGAACTGCTACTATGTGATGAGCAGGAGCGTGCGGTCGAGTTGGCTTCACACCTCGGACATCTCAACGGCCGCCGCAAAGAGGTTGAGGACAAAATTTATCGTGAGATAGAAAGCAGTATGGCACAAAATCCAAATATTGCCCATGAGCGTATGCTTATATTATGGGGCAAAGATTGGGATCGTGGGGTACTGGGTATTGTGGCCTCAAAATTGACCGAACGCTTTGGCAAACCCTGTCTTTTGATATCGGTAGATGATAAGGATGCTCGGGGTTCGGGGCGGAGCATTGAAGGGTTTTCGCTCATAGAGGCTATAACCCATTGTGCCGAGCATTTAACCCACTTTGGAGGACATCCCGGGGCGGCAGGGCTCACACTTTCCCCCGAGTCCTTGGAAAATTTTGCAAGTGATATGAGGAGCTTTTGCGCCGAGCAATATCCCGAGATGCCCACAGATGTTTTGCAGGTTGACTGTGCACTTTCACCAAAAGAGATAACGGTGGAACTTCTTGATAGTTTAGCCTGTTTGGAACCGTTTGGAGAGGGCAATCCCTCGGCCACCTTCTTTTTGGGAGGTTGTATATTGCAAGAAATACGTCCTGTGGGGGAGGGTCGTCATCTTAATTTGCGACTTACCTGTGATGGACAAAAAATATCGGCTATGATGTTTCATACAACGGCGACACAGTTTGGGTTTACAGTGGGTAGTGCGGTAGATTTAGCCGTATCGCTCAGTGAAAATGAATATGCAGGGGAGAGACGTGTCACCATAAAGGTAGTACAGATGCGCCACTGTGAAGTGCAAACCGAAAACATAATAGCTCAGCGGTCATTGTTTGAACGTTTTATGAGGGAAGAACCACTGAGCAAATCCCAGATAGAACTTTTGACTCCCGACCGTGACCATGTCGCCACGGTGTATAGGGGTATAAAGGCGGGGCGACTGCATTATGGGTGTGATGTGAGTTGTGGTACAATGAGCGGTGAAAATCTTACCTGCGGGCAAATTTGGGTGGCTATAGAGATTTTGCTTGAAAGAGGATTGGTTGAGGTACAAAACGAGGGGCTTATCGCCCTACCAAATCCCCAAAAAACCGACCTACTCGCCTCGGCGGTGTACGAAAAAATAAACAGAGCAAAGCTGGTGTGATAATGGATCTTAGCTATGCCGACCTACAAAAAGCTATAGAACAAAGCGGTAAGCCTTATGATATTGATAAGATTTCCGCCGCATATAAAGTGGCATTTGATGCCCACAATGGTCAGCGACGTATATCGGGTGAGGCCTATATTACCCACCCCCTGTCGGTAGCGATACTGCTTATTGGTATTGGGATGGACACCGAGACGGTGGTGGCCGCCCTGCTTCATGATGTCGTTGAGGACACGGTTATAACCATCGAGAGTGTCCATAAAGCGTTTGGAGCCGATGTGGCCTTGCTCGTGGATGGTGTGACCAAGCTCGGCAAAATCCCGTTTTCCTCCCGTGAGCAGCAACAGGCCGAAAATGTGCGCAAGATGCTTTTGGCTATGGCGCAGGATGTACGTGTCATAATTATAAAGCTTTTTGACCGCCTGCATAATATGCGCACCCTAGATGTCTTGCCCGATCAAAAGCGTAGGGAAAAATCACTTGAGACCATGGAAGTGTATGCCCCGCTTGCCCATCGCCTGGGTATTCGCGCCATAAAAGAGGAGCTGGAGGACCTTTCACTGCGCTACCTCGATCCTGTGGGTTACGAGGAAATTGAGGGTCAACTCGCCATGCGTGCCGAGGACAGAATTTTGTTTTTAGAGCGCATAAAAAGTCGCATTAATGACCGTTTGCGCCTCGAACATGACCATATGCAAATAGATGGACGTGTAAAGAGCATATATGGCATCTACCGCAAAGTGTATATGCAGGGGCGTTCATTTGAGGAGATTTATGATGTCTATGCTGTGCGAATCATTGTTGACTCGGTGTTTGAGTGCTACAATATTTTGGGCATAATTCATGATGAATTTAGACCCATACCAAATAGGTTCAAGGACTATATCTCCACGCCTAAGCCCAATATGTATCAGTCACTGCACACCACCCTTATCGATAAAGAGAGTATACCATTTGAGGTGCAAATACGCACATGGGATATGCATTACACGGCCGAATATGGTGTTGCCGCCCATTGGAAGTACAAGGTGGGGGTAAGTGGCAAGGATAGCTTGGAGGAGCGCCTTTCATGGGTGCGCCAGCTTTTGGAGTCACAGCAGGAGGGCGCAGATGCCGAGGAGATAGTGCAGTCGATAAAGACCGATATCGCCCCTGAAGAGGTATTTGCCTTCACGCCCAAGGGTGATGTGATAAGTCTACCTATAGGCTCTACCGTTATAGATTTTGCCTATGCCATACACACAGGACTTGGCAATCGTATGACAGGGGCTAAGGTGGATGGGCGCATTGTGCCAATTGATTATAAGATAAAAACAGGCAATATTGTAGATATTTTAACCCTTGGTCAGCAAAACGGACCCAGTCGTGATTGGCTTAATATCGTGCGCACCTCCGAGGCTCGCAACAAAATTCGTTCTTGGTTCAAAAAGGAGCGCCGTGAGGAGAATATTGCCGAGGGACGCAGTATTGTTGAAAAGGAGTTCCGCCGTAACCTTATACATTTTGATGATAAGGAGCGGGAGGATTATATAGAGAGTTTTTCTCGCCGTCAACATTATAACAGTGTGGATGAGTTTTACGCCGCTTTAGGATATGGCGGGGTGAATATTCAGCGCTTTTTGCCTCGAATAAAAGAGGATTACGCCAAAAACTACCGCTCGACCGAAAAGCAGGAGGAACAACTGCTCAAAAAGCGCAAGAGTACCGCATCAAGCGGGGTTATCGTCGAGGAGCTGGACAGCTGTCTTGTCAAATTTGCAAGATGCTGCAACCCACTGCCCGGGGATGAGATTATCGGGTTTATTACCCGAGGGCACGGTGTGTCCATACACAAGCGGGACTGTATAAATGTCGAAAGCTCCAAGGGTGATGATAGTAATGCCGAGCGGTGGATAGGTGCCGAGTGGGCCGAACGTGTTAAAGAGACTTTTAACTCAACCATAGATATTTACTGTGCCAACCACAACAATCTGCTCGTTGATGTCAGCGCCACACTGAGTAACCTGCATATACCCATACATGCCCTCAATTCCAAGGTGCAAAAGGATAATCATGCAAGCATTCAGGTGACGGTCAGCATAAGCGACCTCGGCCAGCTTAATTCGGTGATATCGGCCATGAAAAAAATAAAGGGTGTGGTGCGGGTGGAACGCACCATACAATAGGAGCGAGTATGAGAGCTATATTACAGTGCTGTGCGTCGGGTGGGGTGGTCATAGACCGACAGCAGGAAGAGAAAATAGGCAGAGGGTTTGTAATACTGCTCGGCATAACCCATACTGATACCATGCGTGAGGTGGAACTGGTGGCCGACAAATGTGTAGCCCTGAGGGTATTCCCCGACAGCGAGGACAAGCTTAACTGCTCACTGGGGGATATAGATGGCGAGGTGCTTGTTATATCAAACTTCACCCTGTATGCCGACGCCAAAAAGGGTCGCCGTCCCTCTTACACAAATGCCGCCCGCCCCGAGCAGGCCATACCGCTGTATGAGGCATTTATAGAGCGCCTGCGTGCAGGTGGCATAAAAAGGGTGGCCACGGGGAAATTCGGCGCCGATATGCTGGTGAGTATACAAAACGACGGCCCTGTGACCATAATACTGGACAGCGATGAACTGAAATAAGGAGGAACATACGATGGAACTGTTTACACTTGTGGTGGGAGCTATTCAGGAGAACTGTTATATTTTGGCCACAGATAGTGGCAACGCACTTGTGGTGGACCCGGGCGATGAGGCCGAAAAAATTATAGATTTTGTAAAAAGCAAGGGGCTTACCCCAAAGAAAATACTGCTGACCCATGCCCATTATGACCATGTGGGGGCGGTCAAGGCTGTTCGGGAGGCGTTTGGGGCGCAGGTGTTGGCGCACCGTGACGAGGAAATGATTTTTGCCACCACCAAGCGCAGAAAATTCGGCGGACGACCCCAGACCGACGACAAATTTGACATAACCCCCGACCATCAGCTGAGCGATGGGGAAGAAATCACCCTGGACGAGCTGACCGTGACGGTATTTCACACCCCGGGCCATACCCCCGGCGGTTGTCTTTATCTATGTGGTGAGTATATGTTTTCGGGTGACACCCTGTTTGCAGGGGAGATAGGCCGATGTGATTTATTGGGTGGAGATTACGAGGTGATGAAAAAATCACTTGAGAGGATAAAGACGCTACAGGAAGATTACAAGGTATTGCCGGGGCATGGTCCCGCCTCAAATTTGGAGCGTGAGAGGGTGCGCAATCCTTACCTCACGGGGGAAGCCCTGTGAATTTGCTCATACGTGGCCATACATTTCGCTATGAGATGGAACGACTTGTCATGATGTTTTTTCCTCACGAGAAAATAAACTGGTTTATGCAGGAGATACTGCCCCAAGAGCCCTGTGTGGTCAGTGAGATTTGTAGGCAGGGGGATAAGGTGCTACTGCGTGCTGATTATCTCGACTCACAATCCCTAAGCTGCACCCCACAGGAGCAACTGTTGCCCACCGATACGGCTGAGGGCGAATTGGAGTTTGCGCTGGGTAGACTGCTTTACCGTTTATTATGCGAGCAGACCGGCATAAAACCCCCGTGGGGCATTCTCACAGGCATAAGGCCTGTAAAACTACTGCGGGATTTATATAAACAAAGTGGCGATGAAAAGGCGGCGCAGGAAAGTTTTGAGCGGGATTACTTGGTCTCCCAACAAAAAACAGCCCTTGCGGTCGAGACCGAGCGACGAGAAAGCCCCATATTAGCCATGAGTGACAGGATGGATTTTAGCCTGTACATCTCGATACCATTTTGCCCCACCCGCTGTCGGTACTGTTCTTTTGTATCGCATGGCATGGATAAGGCAAGGCGACTTTTGCCAAGTTATTTGGCAGTACTGCACCGTGAACTGCGTGACACGGCCGATATTGCAAAGCGTTTAGGGCTTAGGCTTAGGACAGTCTATGTGGGTGGAGGTACCCCGACCGTTTTGGAGGTCAATGAGCTTGACGAATTGCTAAACGTTGTTGCACAAAATTTTGACCTGTCACAGATATGGGAGTACACGGTCGAGGCCGGTCGCCCCGATACCATCACGGCCGAGAAGCTGGGCGTCATGCGAGCACATGGTGTGGGCAGGGTGAGTGTCAACCCACAGACATTGCGGGACGATGTACTGAAAAACATAGGCCGAGAGCACACGGCAGAGCAGTTTTTGAGGAGTTACGAGCTTGCCGTGGCGGCGGGGTTTGACTGTATAAACGTTGATTTGATAGCGGGACTTCCGGGGGACGACCTCGAGGGGTTTTGTAGTGGTATGGATAAGGTAATATCACTGGCTCCACAGAACATCACCCTGCACACCCTATCTGTAAAGCGGGCGGCGGGCTTTAGTAAGATGCGCGAGGAGTTGCGCCATGAGTACGGCATGGCGGTCGATATGGTGGACTATGCCTATCGCAGTTTGGCACAAAGTGCTTATCATCCATACTACCTTTACCGTCAAAGGGGCACAGCCGGCAACCTTGAAAACACCGGGTTTTCCAAAGAGGGCAATGAGGGGAGATATAATGTCTATATCATGGCCGAGAGCCAGACCATTTTGGCGGCAGGTGCGGGGGCGGTCAGCAAGATAGTGCACCCCGAAAACGGACAAGTATCCCGCATTTACAATCACAAATATCCTTATGAGTATATAGACAGATATGAGGAACTACTTGGGCGCAAAAGTGAGATAGGTAATATTTATTGTGGAGTAGGGGAGAAAGCATGAAAATAGCAAAAGTTCTTTTGGCCATCGCACTTTTGGTGACGGGGTTTGTGGTGGTGGATTTGGGGCTTAATTGTATGGCCTTGGCTGTACCCGAGCTACAGGATGGTGTGGGATACCACAGTATTTTGCAGAGCACATTTGGACTTTTGGAGAATACAGGTATAGACACACCCGCTGACTTCTTTCATGCATTTAGGACGTGGGTGTGGGTCACATCCACGATATTCACTGCAAATGTTGGGTTGCATGTTTTTCAGGTGAGCAAGAGCTGATATTATCATTTCCCAATATATGACGATATGTCAGTGTAGATAAGAATAAATAGTTATATTCATTTTTATATGAAACAAAGGGAAAATAGCATGAGTTTTAGGTATTTGGATAATGAGACTTTAAGAAAATTACAACTTGTGGAACTCGAGCTTTTGCAGGAAGTGGATCGCATTTGTAAAAAGTGCGACATTCACTATGCGATTATTGCCGGAACTTTGTTGGGGGCGGTGCGACATGGGGGTTTTATACCATGGGATGATGATGCTGATGTGGCACTGTTGCGACCGGAATACGAAAAGTTCAGAAAAGCCTGTATGACAGAGCTTGATACAGAAAAATTTTATTTTCAAGATCATCGATACACCCCCGGATACCGTTGGGGATATGGTAAACTTAGAAAAATGGGTACGGTGTTACTTAAAGAACACCAAGATCACATGCCATATGAGCAAGGTGTGTATATTGATGTGTTTCCACTTGATGATGTACCTGAGAATTATATCAAAAGAATATTTCATAATTTTCATTGTTTTTGTATTAGAAAGGTATTGTGGTCAACACTTGGCAAATATGCCAACCCCAATCCGATTATAAGAAAATGGTACTCATTGCTGGGAAAAATCCCTGAACAAAAGGTATTTAATTACTTACAAAGGTTTTGGGAGAGGGGCAACAGGGAAAACAGCAAGTGGGTGAGGATTTTAACCTTTCCCACTCCCAATAAATCATATGGTTATTTAAAGAGATGGTATGCTGAGTGTGAAGATATAGAATTTGAAAAAATTAAATTTCCGGGTATTAAAGATTACGATGAATATTTGAGTTTTAAGTTTGGAGACTATATGACATTTCCACCTGAAGAAGAGCGCAAAAGAAGGCCAATAGGTGAAATTGTATTATAATCTAAAATGGGGGTACAGCACATGGAATATGTAGTGGTGACAGGTAGCACAAAGGGTATTGGCAAAGCTATAGGCGAACTGCTGTTACATAGCGGATATGGTGTTGTTTTTAACTACAGTACCGACGATGATGCGGCTCAAAACATTATAGAGGAATTTAAGGAATTTCAGGGAAGAGTTTTTCTTATTAAGCAGCGACTTGAAACCATAGAAGATGTATCGAACTTTACGGATAAGTGTCTTGAGCTAACCCGGGAATTTGCAGCTATTATACTTAATGCAGGAACAACTGACAGAAACAGTTGGGAAAGCATGACATGGGAGCAGTGGCAACGTGTTATGGATATCAACTTAAATGCCCCCGCATTTGTTGCCCAAAGGCTTGGCAAACATATAAAGGAAAAAGGCAATATAATATTCATCGGCTCGGCTATGGGTAGATATCCCCATGCAATCTCAATTCCTTACAGTGTATCAAAATCAGGTCTACATTTCTTGGCAAAATCTTTGGTCAAAGAATATGAGCAAAGTGGGATTAGAGTTAATGTGGTAGCCCCTGGGTTTGTTGATACCCCATGGCAAAAAAACAAGCCACCCGAGCTTAGAAAGAAGATAGAGGGTAAAATCGCCCTAGCACGCTTTGCAACCACGCAGGAGATAGCATCCGCCGTCAAATTTTTAATTGATAATGAATATATGAACGGTGCAGTAGTTGATATAGACGGTGGCTACTTGCACCGATAATAAAACAGAGGGGTATAACCATAAAACAAATAACAGCCAAAACTCTTGTGTCAGCCAAAAACAACATGAATATCTACCGTGGTTGTACCCATGGCTGTATCTACTGCGACAGTCGCAGTGAGGTGTATGGCAAGACCTATGATTTTGAGGATATCGAGGTCAAGGTAAATGCCGTCGAGCTACTTGAAAAGGAGCTGTCCAAACGGCGGCGTCCCTCCATGATAGTCACAGGCGCCATGACCGACCCTTATATCCCACTTGAAAAGGAACTCCGAACCACCCGCCAATGCCTTGAGGTGATTTATAAACATGGCTTTGGGGTGGCGTTGCTCACAAAATCCGATTTGATTTTGCGTGATATAGACCTCCTAAAGCGAATAAATGAGCGCTCAAAATGTGTTGTACAGATGACGCTTACCACCTACGATGAAGACCTATGCAGGGTGATTGAACCGAATGTCTGTACCACCAAACAGCGCTTTGAAGTGCTGTGTGAGATGCAAAAAGCCGGCATACCCACCGTGGTGTGGCTCACCCCCATTTTGCCCTTTATAAACGATACACCCGAGAATATATCCGGGATATTGGACTACTGCAAAATGGCGGGGGTGAGGGGTATTGTGAGTTTTGGAGTGGGTATGACATTGCGCTTTGGTAACCGTGAATATTATTATAAGAAGTTAGATGAGCACTTTGTCGGGCTTAAAAGGGAGTATATGCGCAAATATGGCAGTGCCTACGGCCTGAAAAGCCCCGAGAGCAGGGCGCTTTCTCATATGATAAAATCCTTTTGCAAAGAGAACAATATACTGCTCGATAAAGAAGCTTTTGGATTTGTGTGGGAGTTTCCTAATGCTGATGGGCAGACCACCTTGTTTGATAAATGATAAAAGCCGTTGTTTTCGCTGTGGGCGAGGATGACGGCTTTATACTGTGTTAACACCTTAATTTGGCGGTACATGGGACTTGACAAATTACAGCATTTTATCGTAAAATAGAACGAATGTTTGATTTTGTTTTTAACTGAAAATAAGCCGAGTTTATGGGACTATTATGGGGGTATCATCTGTGGAGCATTTTGTAGTACAAGCCGACTTTAAGCCCATGGGTGACCAGCCCGAGGCCATAAGGGCGCTATCTGAGGGTGTTATAGCGGGAAATAAAGAACAAACCTTAATGGGTGTCACAGGCTCGGGCAAGACCTTCACCATGGCCAATATTATAGCTAATGTGAACAAACCTACACTCGTGCTTGCTCACAATAAGACCTTGGCCGCCCAACTTTGCAGTGAATTTAAGGAGTTTTTTCCAGATAATGCGGTTGAGTACTTTGTATCCTACTATGATTACTACCAGCCCGAGGCATATATTGCCCATACCGATACCTACATCGAAAAAGATAGCTCTATAAATCAGGAAATAGAAAAACTGCGCCATTCGGCCACCTCGTCACTCTCCGAGAGGCGGGATGTCATAATCGTGGCCAGTGTATCCTGTATATACAGCCTTGGCGACCCCATCGACTACCGTGATATGGTTATATCACTGCGCACAGGCATGGAAAAAAGCCGTGATGAGCTTGTAAAAAAACTCGTAGAGCTACAATATGAGCGCAATGATATAAACTTTGTGCGCAATAAGTTTCGCATCCGTGGGGATGTGGTCGAGGTGTTCCCTGTATACTCGGGGGATACCGCTGTGCGCATAGAGTTTTTTGGGGATGAAATCGACCGCATAAGCGAAATAAATACCCTTACAGGCGAGGTCAAAAACGTGGTGTCACATGTGGCTATCTATCCCGCCTCGCACTACGTTGTATCGTCCGATAAGCTTGAAAAGGCCATGGAGGACATAAAAAAGGAATGTGACGAGCGTGTTGAGGAGTTTCGCTCACAGGGTAAGCTCATAGAGGCACAACGCATTGCCGAGAGAGTAAATTACGACATGGAGATGCTTCGTGAGGTAGGGTTTTGCAGTGGCATTGAAAACTACTCAAGAGTTTTGGCGGGCAGACCGCCGGGCAGTGTACCATTTACACTGCTTGACTACTTTCCCGACGATTTTTTGCTGTTTGTAGACGAATCCCATGTGATGCTGCCCCAAGTGCGTGGCATGTACGGTGGAGACCGTTCCCGCAAGGAAAACCTGATAGACTTCGGATTTCGTTTGCCCTCGGCGCTGGACAACCGCCCGCTGAACTTCGATGAGTTTTTTGGCAAGCTGAGTCAGATTGTTTATGTCAGCGCCACACCCGGCGAATTTGAACGCAGTCGCAGTGAGGCGGTAGTGGAGCAGGTAATACGCCCCACGGGACTTCTCGACCCCGAGATAGATGTGCGCCCTGTCGAGGGTCAAATTGACGATCTACTGGGCGAGATAAACGAGCGTGTGAAGGTGGGGGAGAGGGTGCTTATTACCACTCTTACCAAGAAAATGGCTGAGGATTTGACCTCCTATCTCGAGCGCATGGATATAAAGGTGCGTTATATGCATCATGGTGTTGATACAATAGAGCGCATGGAGATTATACGAGATCTCCGCACAGGTGAATTTGATGTGCTTGTGGGTATAAATCTTTTGCGTGAGGGGCTTGATATACCTGAGGTGTCCTTGGTGGCGATACTTGATGCCGATAAGGAGGGGTTTTTGCGCTCTGAAACCTCACTTATACAGACGATAGGGCGTGCGGCACGAAACTCCGAGGGTAAGGTAATAATGTACGCCGACCATGTCACCCCTTCGATGGAGCGAGCCATAACCGAAACCCTGCGCCGCCGTGGTATACAGGAGCAGTACAACAAAGAGCACGGCATAACCCCAACCACCATAAAAAAAGGTGTGCGTGATGTGCTGGAGATATCCTCAAGTAAAAGTGTTGAGAAACGCACCTCGGGTGGTAAGAGTATGTCTCACCGTGAGCGTGAGGAACTTATTGCCCGCTTGACTGTCGAGATGAAAAACGCCGCCAAAATTCTCGAATTTGAACATGCGGCCTACCTGCGTGACAAGATACAAAAACTCAAAGACCAGGGCAGGGGGAAAAATCCCAATGTGCCTAAGTAGTCGATTAGACGATTTTTCGGCTTATGCTGCGTCGCAGGGTCGACGGGCATCAGCCCGCCCAAACCACGGGCATCAGCCCGACACCCCCTGACCCCTTGCCTAACCCAAAAACTCGCCTAGAAGTAGGGACACTATATGAGAAAAAATATAAATCTCACATGGGGCTACATCACTTCGTTTTTACTATTTGTCATCGGGGTTACTTTGCTGTGTGTGGGGATATATCGGCAGGTGGGCATACAAAATGCCCACGATCTTAACACCCTTGACTCGGCGTATATTCGTGAGGGGGATTATGTCAGCGGTTATATTGATGAGTACCTAACAGGCACTTCCCCCACACAAGGCGGTCTAATAGCACTACCAAAGGAATATGAGATATATGCCATCCGGACAGTCGATGCACGATATATCGAGTTTTATATAAGTGATGTTCACGCCCTTGATGCTTTATATGCCTTTGAAGATGGCAGTGGCGAGGGGATATATATCGAGGGCAGGGTGATATCCTCCATCAGTGATGATGTGAATTACGGTTGGTATGAACATGCACTTGGAGTAGCCGATACAGCACAGCTTGACCAACTGATTGTAACCGACCTTGATATAATAGAAACTTCTTTTGCCCACAATAAAAACGGCATTATACTCGGCCTGTTTTTGATACTGGGGGGTATCATTGTATTTAGAGTTTGTGGGGGAATGGCGGGATTTATTCGCGATCTTCCCACAGAGGGGTTATCCTACAGCGAAACTACCAATATGGCACAGGTCATGTTAAACCCAAGTCAAATAGAAGTCTACCTCACTCATGAGCAAAGAGAACTTGAATATCTTTTAGAGAAACAACACAAAAACCTAAGAGGTGGCTACACAGGGGCTATACTGCTACTTGTGGGTGGCATGCTGATTGCAGGAGCATTTTTGGCCAATAACGCCTTATCCGTGGAGATTTTTATGCTTATTGCCGGCATATTTCAGGGGATATTTTTGGTGGGGGCGGTGCTGTGTGTCATAGGTATAAAAAAGCTGTGGACAGCATTTATAAACTCACAAAGTCCTGTCGCCGATAAAATAGCAGACATTTTCAGCCTTGACACCACAAAAAAGCGTATCGAGAGGACAAGGCGACAGATTGCACGATTAGGTGCATTTCGAGAAAAATAGGGGATAGCCAAGGTGTTAATACCGCCTAATGTTTTTACCATTCGCATAAAGGAGTAGTCATAAAAATGCAAAATAAAACAATTACGATAGTGGGTGTGGGGCTTTTAGGTGGTAGCTACGCACAAGGTCTTACAAATGCAGGAAACACTGTCTATGGGATAGATATAAGTGAGGAGAGTATAAATTACGCTATAGAAAAAGGTTATATAAAAGATGGAAAAACGGTTGATTACAGCAATTTTTTACTTCATAGTGATATTGTTGTGCTCTGCCTTTACCCCACCGCACTGATAGAGTGGGTGAGAAATAACGTTCATTTAATAAACAAAAAGGCTATTATTACTGATGTGTGCGGTGTTAAGCTTGGCATTGTTGATGAGGTTCAAGCTATTTGTGAGCCTTACGGCATTGAGTTTTACGCCTCACATCCTATGCGGGGTAAAGAGACTTTGGGGGTTAAAAATGCTGACTGCTCTATTTTTGAGAAAGCCAACCTGATTTTAGTGCCAAACGAAAACAACACCCAACATGCACAAGCTGTGATTACAGACCTTGCCCGCACACTGGGTTTTACCACTATATCAAAGTTATCACCATTCGAGCACGACAAGATGATAGGCTATTTAAGCCAACTTACACATGCTATTGCAGTAAGTTTGATGACAGCCAACGATAGCAAAGACCTTGTTAAGTATAGCGGTGACAGCTTTAAGGATTTAACAAGGATAGCTAAAATTGATGAACACTTATGGAGTGAGCTTTTTCTTGAAAATAAAGATATTTTATGCGAGGAGATAGATATTTTTGCCGAGCACCTATTAAAACTCAAATCTTATATAAAAAATGACCAAACAGATAAACTCAAAGAGGTCTTTAGGCTTTCGACAAAGCGCAGAAAGAGATTTGACAATGAAGAGTGAATGAGGCAAAGGTATTGGAAGACAGCTTGTCAAAATGACCACCGACCATTACAAAGATTATTTACGAATAGTTTTAATTGCATATGATAAAGAACTTGAATTTTACAAACGCTGTGGTTTTGAGGTCAGCGAGGGTAAAGCACCGATGTTTATAACTTCATTGTGGACATGAGGGCGATTAGACGAGATAGGGGAGAGAAAAAATGAAGGATAAAAATGATATTCGTTCCTCCACAGCTGAATATTTGACCTTTATAGCAGCAACAGGAGATAGTTCTGACAATGTAGAAATGCGATACCAAGATGAAAATATATGGCTTACACAAAAAATGATGGTAGAGCTTTATAATGTGGACGTACGAACAATTAGCGACCATATCAAAAAGATTTATAATGATAGGGAGCTTGAAGAAAATTCAACTATCCGAAAATATCGGATAGTTCAAATCGAGGGCACTCGTGAAGTTGCAAGAGAAGTTAATCATTATAATCTACAAATGATTATCGCTGTTGGGTTCAAAGTGAATAATGAGCGGGCTGTACAGTTTAGGAAGTGGGCAAATACCGTTGTGAAAGACTATACCATTCAAGGTTGGGCTATGGATAGTGATAGGCTTAAAAATGGCGGGACAATACTTACCGATAAATATTTTGAACATCTATTACAACAAATAAGGGAGATAAGATTATCGGAACGCAAGTTTTATCAAAAAGTCACCGATATTTATGCAACCTCATTAGATTATGATAAGACCTCAAAATCAACCCGCATTTTTTTTGCAAATGTTCAAAATAAGCTTCACTGGGCAATTCATAAACACACAGCAGCTGAACTTATAGTGGAGCGAGCCGATGCAGAGAAAGAAAACATGGGGCTTACCACTTGGGAAAAACATCCCGACGGTAAAATCGAAAAATATGATGTTAGTATTGCTAAAAATTATTTAACCCATGAAGAAATATCCGCGCTTGAAAGAATTGTTACAATGTATCTTGACTATGCCGAGTATCAAGCCACACGGAATATTCCTATGACAATGGAAGATTGGGCGACAAGACTTAATCGTTTTTTAGAGTTCAATGAACATGAAATACTGTGTCACAATGGCAAGGTAACCGCAGAAATTGCAAAAAGCTTTGCCGAAAGTGAATTTGAAAAATATCGTATAACACAAGATAGACTTTTTGAGAGTGATTTTGATAGATTTTTGCAGTTGGAAAAAAGACTATAGTATGTTATATACAATGGAGAAGTATGATGATAACAAACATGCCAACCGATACCACGTTTGAGCAATGGAAGAAAACTTATGAAAAATATAAAAACAAACTAAAACCCAATAGGATTTCGGGAGAAAAGCTGTTGGAGTATTTAGAAAGTAGTTACTGCTTGGAGGAAATTTTTGATAAAGATGCTTTAGATGTTGTAAGTGATAATGTGCTTATGAATGATATATACAAAGAAAAATTACCACAAGATACTCTGCCCTCTCCGAGGTGTTTTTATATAGAGAACAAAGGCAAAGGACAGAAATTTTATTTGCCCCGGAATAAAGATGCATTTGAAATTTGGGGTGGTGAAATAGAAAGGATATTTGTGGGCATCGATGTGGTTAGCGGTTTTTACACCGCCGAGGGCAGCACGATGCTGCACGACGAACTCGGTGCAATTCGAGGGTTGGATGAAAAAGACTTGCAAAACTATGTAGTTGTGGCACAGTATATAGAGGCGCTCAAGAGATTTGATATGCTCGATAAAATAGTTAACGAGTAAAATGAGCACACCCCATATCAGACGTAAGAGTAGGTGGGGGTGGGGCGGAGGATTTCACCTCGTAAGAGGTGCGCCACGCCCGTAAGGGTGTGGTGGGTGCCCGCCGAGTGTGCGAGGCGATAAGGCACCAAATCCGCAGCCCCGCCCCCGCCGAAGCAGAGCCTAACTTTAGGGGTAGGTGGAAAAACTCCTTTCACCTGCGCCCCCAGCAGGTGAAAGTTTAAAAGTTTTTGTTCAAACTTTTTTCAAAAAGTTTGTGGGGTGCGGGGCAAAGCCCCGAGGTTTTGGGTGGGGCAAAGCCCCGAGGAAAAGGAGGAACAAACATTGGCCAGAAACAGTATTATTATAAAAGGTGCACGTGAAAATAACCTAAAGAATATTGATCTTGAGATACCACGTGACAAACTTGTGGTATTTACGGGTCTGTCGGGCTCGGGCAAGACTTCACTAGCGTTTGACACCATCTATGCCGATGGTCAGCGCCGATATATGGAGAGTTTGTCCTCATATGCAAGGCAGTTTTTGGGACAGATGGAAAAGCCGGATGTGGACGACATTCAAGGCCTTTCACCCGCTGTGTCAATAGACCAAAAGACCACCTCAAAGAACCCCCGCTCGACTGTGGGTACCGTCACCGAGATATACGACTACTTGCGCCTTCTGTATGCCCGCATCGGAATACCCCACTGCCCCATATGTGGGCGGGAGATAACCCAACAGACGGTGGATCAGATGGTTGACCGTGTGCTTTCTTTGCCCGAGGGCACCCGCATACAGGTAATGGCACCTGTGGTGCGCCAACGCAAGGGTGAACATCAAAAGGAGTTTGATTCTGCCCGCCGTTCCGGCTTTGTGCGTGCAAGGGTTGACGGCAGTATATACGAGCTGACCGAGGAGATAAAACTTAATAAAAATCAAAAACATACAATAGATATTGTGGTGGACAGGCTTGTTGTAAAGGAGGATATACGCTCACGTTTGGCCGATTCACTCGAGACCGCCTTGCACCTTACGGGTAGTCTTGCCCTTGTCGATGTGATTGACGGCGAGGAGATGCTATTCTCCCAAAGCTATGCCTGCCCCGATCACGATATAAGCGTCGAGGAATTGACTCCCCGCATGTTCTCATTTAACAACCCATTTGGCGCATGTGAGAAGTGTACAGGCCTTGGCACATTCCTAAAAGTTGACCCAAATATGATACTGCCCAACAAAAAACTGACCATCCGTGAGGGGGCTATACGTGCCAGTGGCTGGTATTATGCCGATGGCGGTATCGCTCAGATGTATTACGAGGCCTTGGCCGAGAAGTATAATTTTTCGCTCGATGTGCCGGTAAAAGAGCTTCCCCAAAAGGTTATAGACATACTCATGTATGGCACAAATGGGGAAAAACTCATTGTCCAAAGGGATTCGGCCAGCTTTTCGGGGTCATATAACACCGAGTTTGAGGGGGTGGCCAACAACCTCGAACGTCGTTTCCGTGAGACCTCCAGCAACTGGATGCGGGAGGAGCTGACCGCCTATATGAGTGCCGTGGAGTGCCCCGATTGCCACGGTGACCGCCTGCGCCCCACTTCACTCGGGGTCAAGGTGGGTGAGATAAATATAACCCAGCTTTGTAACCGCTCGGTAGAGGGGATACTCGATTTCTTTAATCGCCTATCTCTTAGTGATAAGCAACAAAAAATCGCCACCCAAATCCTCAAGGAACTGCGTGAACGCCTTGGATTTTTGCGCAATGTGGGACTTGACTACCTCACACTTTCCAGAGCGGCGGGTACATTGTCGGGAGGGGAGAGCCAACGCATACGTTTAGCCACCCAGATCGGTTCTTCCCTCATGGGGGTCGTATATATCCTTGATGAGCCAAGCATAGGACTACATCAGCGGGATAACGACCGCCTCATCGACACCCTAAAGCATCTGCGGGATCTTGGCAACACGGTCATCGTGGTCGAGCATGACGAGGACACCATGCACGCCAGTGATTATATCGTGGATATAGGTCCGGGTGCCGGTATACATGGTGGTGAGGTGGTCTGCTCCGGCGATGTCAAAACCATTATGGCCTGCAAAAACTCCATCACAGGCCAATACCTCAGCGGCAAAAAAAGTGTGGCCGTCCCCACCGCCCGCAGGGAGGGGAACGGAAAATTCTTAACTGTAAAGGGTGCAAAACAAAATAATTTAAAGGATATCGACGTAAAATTCCCCCTTGGAACCTTTACGGCGGTCACAGGGGTGTCGGGTTCGGGTAAGTCCTCGCTTATAAATGAGGTGCTTTATAAGACCCTTGCGGCCGAACTTAGCGGTAGCAAAAATCGCCCCGGTAAATGTGATGCGGTCGAAGGCATGTGGGAGCTTGACAAGGTCATCGACATCGATCAGTCACCCATAGGACGTACTCCCCGCTCAAATCCCGCCACCTACACAGGGGTGTTTACCGACATACGCAACCTCTATGCCCAAACCCCCGATGCAAAAATGCGGGGCTATGCGGCGGGACGATTCTCATTCAATGTAAAGGGTGGACGATGTGAGGCATGTGAGGGGGATGGCATACTCTGCATTGAGATGCACTTCTTGCCCGATATATTTGTGCCCTGTGAGGTCTGCAAGGGCAAGCGGTACAACCGTGAGACCCTTGAGGTCAAATACAAGGGCAAAAGTATACATGACGTGCTTGAGATGACTATAGAGGAGAGCCTTGTATTCTTTGAAAATCATCCCAAGATAAAGCGCCGCCTACAGACCATACACGATGTAGGGCTTGGTTACGTCAAGGTGGGACAACCCGCCACCACCCTATCGGGTGGCGAGGCACAGCGTGTAAAGCTGGCCACAGAGCTCTCCAAGCGTCCAACAGGGCGCACGGTTTACATCCTTGACGAACCCACCACAGGCCTACACGCCGCCGATGTGCACCGCCTCATAGATGTGCTGCAAACTCTGGTGGATACAGGCAATACTGTCATAGTGATCGAGCACAATTTGGATGTGATAAAGACAGCCGATTATATAATCGACCTTGGCCCCGAGGGAGGGGACAAGGGGGGAGATGTGGTGGCTTGTGGTACCCCCGAACAGGTGGCCAAAAATCCAAAGTCCCACACCGGCCATTACCTTGCAAAGCTACTCAAATGACATAATGTTTAGGAGTTACTATGAACGAGAGAGATTTTGAGACCCTGCCTGTAAAGCGAATATTCCGAAAGGTCGTAATTCCCAGTCTTACAAGTATGCTGTTTTCAAGCATGTATATCATGGCCGACGGCATTTTTGTGGGGCGGTTTGTGGGCAGTGAGGCCTTGGCGGCGGTCAACCTTGTTATGCCCATTGTCATGATCTGCTTTGCCCTGTCCGACATGATTGCATCGGGGTCGTCGGTGCGCATATCTATAGCACTTGGTCAAAAGGATTATGAAAAAGCCGGCCGTATGTTCTCGGCCTGTATGGCGATAATATTCCTCCTTGGCATAGTGTTTATGGCCGTAGGGCTGTTTGCTGTGCGACCGCTTGTGTTCTTTTTGGTCGAGGACAAGGTTCTGGCCGAGCTTGCAAGTGATTATGCACAGGTGCTGTTTTTAGGTGCACCGGCATATATACCCATGTTGGCAGTGGACAACTATCTGCGGGCATGTGGTAAACAAAGCTTTTCGATGAAAGTCAGCATATTTATATCACTTCTCAATATAGCACTCGATTTTTTATTCTTAGCAGTACTTGGATTTGGCATAGGAAGTGCAGCATTTGCCACGGTGCTCAGCGTGTTTTGCGGTATTATACTCTCACTGTATCAGTTTAAGGGCAAAAAATTGGCGCTGTATTTTACAAAGCCTAAAATTGCCCTGCGTGAATTTGGCGCCATATGCTACAACGGAAGCTCTGAGTTTTTTAACAGCATCTCAATTTCAATTTTAGCCGCCGCCATAAATGCAATTTTGCTTTCGATAGGGGGAAGTATCGCCGTGGCGGCCTATGGCATTCTTATTTATATCGAGTCGCTGTCTATGTCGATTATGTACGGCATTGTGGACTCACTGCAAAGCCCTGTGAGCTATAACATAGGCGCAAAGAGGGTGGACAGAGCCATACAATTTTTCAAAATATGCCTCGTGGCCATGGGGGGAGTGTCGTTTGTATTTCTACTGCTAATGACCATATTCCCCACGCAGTTGGCCTCGGTATTTGTCTCGGCCGATGAGACACAACTTATTGAAATGACCAAAACGGCTATATATCTCGCCGCACCAGCATATTTGTTTAACTGGTTTAATATGACCGTGAGTTCTTTCCTTACAGCATTTGATAAACCAAAAGAATCGCTCATACTCATGGTGTTTCGTTCCATCCTCTTCCCCGCAATAGGCCTGGCCGTACTCCCAACCCTGTTTGGAGTGCAGGGGGTGTTCGTCACCGCCTCGGCCTCGGCAGTGCTCGTATTTGTCATAGCAGTGTTCTATGCAAAGAGGACTATCAGAGGATAGAAAAGGTCAAGGACAGGATAGCCTCCCTGACGAAGAGGGCAAGCCCGTGCCCTTTGCATTTAGAGATTAGATGATAGAGAATAGAGAATAGATAAGGGCAGGGTGGGGGCAATGCGGCGGGGTTTGGTCACGGCAAGCCGTGACCAAACATGATGTTTGCCATACGCAAAAAACATTGCCTTTCGCCCCCAAATATGCTAAAATAACAAAGAAATACAAAAACCACGAAAGGGGTTTACAGCCATGCCAAAACCCCGCATAATGTTTGATAGATATACAAACAGACAGAATAAATCTGTCCTGTTTTGCCATACCCAATTTAATGTATACACACAATGCACCGCCACGCCCATATAGGGTTTGGTGGATTTTTTGTGTTTAAAACCCTGTAGGGAACGCACCCGATGCGCTGCGCCACATTGCCGATTGATATCCCCACCGGCGGGCTGGGAAACCCATCCCCTACATGTTTTTTTAATATTTAATGTCGTTCGGCGGGGTACCCCGCACATATAAAAAAACCAAA
Organism: uncultured Oscillospiraceae bacterium; assembly: GCA_964370005.1. Lineage (GTDB taxonomy): Bacteria > Bacillota > Clostridia > Oscillospirales > Ruminococcaceae > Heteroruminococcus. The sequence continues at coordinate 1,370 of CAYJGR010000016.1, read as the reverse complement.
AAGGAGAGAAGGAAATGAAACTGAAAAAAATACTGGCTTTAATGTTAGCCCTTGCCCTTAGCCTTACCATGCTACAAGGGGTGGCGTTTGGGGCGAGTACATTTAGTGTCACTATTGGCGATGTTACCATAGAATGCGAAGAAATAACCCCCCCAAGTGGTGGCAACCCCGGCACGGCAAAGGTGACGAAGATAGCAGGTAAGGCTTTTGATGATGAATTTAACGTCTCTATCCCACAGAGCGTAGTAAACAGTAGCGATAGCAGCACTTACACTGTCACCCAAATTGGGGAGGGTGGTGATACAGTTAGGCAAGTAGGCGCTTTAATCTCCATCGATATACCCGCCACCGTAACTTTGATTGCGGAGGATGCGTTTACAGCATGTGACGAATTAACCTCGGTAACATTTGCCGCGGGTAGTCAGCTTGAAGTGATTGGGACCGAGGCATTTTATGAATGCTACGGCTTAAAGCAAATTGTCTTCCCCGAAGGCCTTGAAGAAATTGGCTTTAGAGCGTTTTATGGATGCAAGTTATTAACCGCCATCGCCATCCCCTCTACCGTAACTACTATTGATGCTTCGGCATTTTTAACTTGCAGTGCCTTAAAATCGGTTACATTTGCTCCGGGCAGTCAGCTCAGCACACTTGGAGTGAATGCCTTTTCTTCATGCAAGTCGCTAACCTCCATCAACCTCCCTGATAGCGTAACCGTGATTTCCGATTCTACTTTTTTAGGATGTGAGTCTCTACCCTCTATCACCATACCTGCTGCCGTAACCACGATTGAAGAAAATGCGTTTGGTAATTGCACCGGATTAAACACAATAACCTTTGAAGGTGGCAAAGTAGCCAACATTGACGCGCATGCTTTTCTTAACGCAATAAACTTGCAAACAATAAACCTTGCAGGGGATTATAATGAAGATATGTTAACGGCACTTGCAGCTGCACTGAAAGCGGCAGCAAATTGGGTCCCCGCACTAACCCTCGGCAACCTCACCATTAACTACAACGAAAGTTGGTCGGAGGAAGATGTAAAACAAGCACTTGTCGCCGGTGGACTTGAAGCGGGGGACTTGAAAGGGCTTACACCCTACACCCCACCAACCACCGACAACAATAGTGCAAGCAGTGGCAGCACCGGTGGCAGTAGCGGTGGCGCAGGCGCAGGCGTATGGTACCCCGGCCAAGCCTCCGGCGGCATAACTTATACCCAAATAGTGACCGAAACCGCCACAACAGCCATGCTCGAAACCGGCAGTGTGATAACAGTAACCGGCCAAAGCCCCACCGGCATAATAGTAAAGTTTAGCCCCGCATCCCTCTCGGGGCACAGCACAGTAACAATAAATAACAGCATCGAGAAC
>CAYJGR010000015.1:0-32253 GCA_964370005.1 uncultured Oscillospiraceae bacterium | reverse complement strand
ATCCACATCGTGCGAGAGACCGAGGAGGACAGGGAGGTTGTGCCCAACCTGATGATCGGGTTTGGCATAGACGAAAAACAAGCCGAATATGTGGCCGAAATAAGACTACGCCATCTAAACAGAGAGTATATTTTAAGTCGCACGGCAGAAACCGAACAGCTACAAAAGGATATAGCCGACATGGAAAGCATTTTGGCCAGCAAAACCCGTGTCGATACCATAATCACAAAGGAACTCGAGGAAGTGGGCAAGAAGTACGCCCGCCCCCGCAAAAGCGAGATACTTTACAAATTTGAGCAAGCGGGGGCCGTGGTGGTCTCTGAAGTACCCGATTATCCCGTCCACCTGTTCTTTAGTCGTGAGGGTTATTTTAAGAAGATCACCCCCCAATCCCTGCGCATGAGCGGGGAGCAGAAACTCAAGGAGGGGGATGAGATATCAAGGGCGGTCGAGGCCTCCAATACCACCCAACTTTTGTTTTTCTCGGACAAGGGGCAGGTCTACCCGATGCAGGCCGCCGAATTTGAGGATACAAAGGCCAGTTTGTTGGGGGAATATATTCCCGCCAAGCTCGGATTTGATGAGGGTGAGACGGTTGTCTACATGGCTGTGACCGACGACTACAAGGGGCATATGCTGTTTGTGTTCGAGAACGGCAAGGCGGCCAAGGTGCCCCTGTCCTCCTACCAAACCAAGACCCGCCGCCGCAAGCTTACAGGGGCTTACAGCACAAAATCAGAGGCGATAGCCATATTGCAACTGGGGCAAGAAGGGGATTACCTGCTCACCTCGAGCGGTGGCAGGATGCTACTGTTCGGCAGCGGTGCTATACCTGTCAAGACCACACGTGACACCCAAGGGGTGCAGGTCATGAGTCTGCGCAAGGGTACGTTGGTACAGTCCTGTGTGGAATACAAAGAGGGCAGTTTGACCGCACCCCACCGCTATCGTACCAAAAACCTTCCCGCTACAGGCAGTCTGCCCCGCCCCGAGGACTTTGGCGAGCAGTTGGAGCTATAAGCATATGAAGACAAAATCGGTCATATGTGTACTGTTGGCGGGCGCATTTTGGGGACTGATTGCCATACCTGTATCTTTTTTGTCGGCCGATGGTTTTTCAAATTATGCAATCAGTCTTTTCCGCACAGGGTGGGCGGCATCGCTGCTGCTTGTCTACATATTGCTTACCGACCCCAAACTGCTAAAAATTCGCCTGCGTGATGTGTGGTGCTTTGTGGGCACCGGCATATTCAGTCTTTTGTTTTTTAATTTATGCTACTACACCGCCATAGACCAGGTGGGGGTATCGGTGGCGGCGGTACTGCTTTACACAGCACCGGCACTCGTGGTGATTTTTTCGGCCATACTGTTTGGCGAGAAGATTGGACGGCGCAAAATTTTGGTGGTGGTGGCCACATTTGTGGGCAGTGCCCTCACCGCCGGTGTGATATCGGGGCAAGGGGTATCCATACATCCCTATGATTTGTTGGTGGGGCTGGGTGCGGGCTTTGGCTATGCACTTTACAGCGTATTCAGTCGCTACGCCATAAACCGGGGCTATAGCGCCATGACCATAACATTTTACACATTCTTGCTTGCAAGTATCGGGGTATTACCCCTTGCACTTCCATCATTTCAATCGGTTGGCGGGATGCTTTCTTTGCAAACGATATTGTGGAGTGCACAGCTCGGGGTGGTGTCCTGCCTTGTGCCATATCTGCTCTACACAAACGGCATGAAAAACCTCGAAACAGGCACCGCCTCGGTGTTGGCCACGGTCGAGCCGGTGGTGGCGGTCATAGCGGGGGTGTTGTTGTTTGAGGAAAACATAACCCCTGTCCAGCTCGTGGGAATGCTGTTGGTAATAGGTGGTGTGGTGGTGCTCGGAAGTAAAAAAACACCCGATAAACACATGGTAACGGAGGGATGATCATGAGAACGATAGGGCTAATCGGTGGTATGAGCTGGGAGAGCACTGTGACCTATTACAAGCTTATAAACGAGACGATAAAAAAGGAGCTCGGTGGACTGCACTCGGCCAAAATACTGCTTTATAGTGTGGATTTTGCTGAGATTGAGCGGTATCAGGCGGCGGGGGAGTGGGATAAAAGTGCGAAACTTCTCTCCGATGTGGCCATGAATTTGGAGCGTGCCGGTGCTGAATTTATCGTAATTTGTACAAACACTATGCACAAGGTCGAGCCCGAAATAAGCGCTGTCATCTCTATACCTGTGTCACATATAGCCGATGCGACAGCCGATGCACTTCTAAAACAAGACATAAAAACCGTGGCACTCCTTGGCACAAAATACACGATGACACAGGATTTTTACAAGAAAAAACTCATAGACCGTGGTATAGATGTTATCATTCCCAATGATTTCGACATTGAAACGATAAATAAGGTCATATACGAAGAGTTATGCCTTGGTATTGTCTCGGACAGTTCCCGCCTTGCCTATCAAAGGGTGATAGAGCAGTTAAAGCGGGACGGTGCACAGGGTGTAATTTTGGGATGCACCGAGATAGGGCTTTTGATACAGCAAGAACATTCGGTATTACCGGTATTTGACACGGCTGAAATTCACGCCGTGAGTGCCGCTAAGTTGGCAATCGATTAAAAATAAGGAGAACACACAAATGATAGGCATTATAGGAGCTATGGAGCTTGAAGTTTCACGTCTGACACAGGCTATGGCCGACTGTCATACACAAAAATTTGCAGGCATGACATTTTATCGGGGTAACATAAATGGGCAGGATGTAGTTGTGGTGCGAAGTGGTGTGGGCAAGGTCAATGCCGCTGTATGCACACAGATTTTGGTCGATAAATTCTCGGTGAATGCCATAATAAACACAGGCATTGCCGGAGCGGTGAGTGAGCAGGTTGACATAGGCGATATTGTACTTTCGACCGATGCGATACAGCACGATGTGGAGGCGGTGGGATTTGGTTACCCTGTGGGCACTATCCCTCAGATGGAGGTTTCAACATTTATGGCCGACCAAACACTTAGAGACCTTGCCAAGACCACATTTGAGGAGTTGTATTCCAAAGAAAAACTGCATGTGGGTCGTATACTCACCGGCGATCAATTCATAGCCGATGCCGATAAGCGTGCTTGGCTACTCGAAACATTTGACGGTCTGTGTTGCGAGATGGAGGGGGCGGCCATTGCCCATGCGGCACACTTAAATGAGCTCCCCTTTCTCATCATACGTGCGATTTCGGACAAGGCCGATGCCGACAGCGTCGAAGATTACCCCGCATTTGAGCGACAGGCGGCAGAGCAGTCGGCAAAGCTTACCATGGGGATGCTCTCTAAAATGAGCGGGAAGTAGGAAAAGTGCTGTATGAAAATTTATGATATCACCCATGGGGTGCGCAGTGCACCGATATACCAGGGATCGAGGGCGGTGGATATCACCCCTATCAGCAGTATGAAGGATGGGGACGGCTGTAATATGAGCATAATTACCGCCGAGTCCCACATGGGCAGTCATGCCGATGCCATATGTCACTTTGTGCGGGATGGAAACTCGATAGATGAGATGGACATAGACCACTACCTCGGCGAGTGCCAACTGATAAGAGTGGAGCCAAACTGTAAGGTGACCCCCGAGATGCTGGAGGGAAAGCTGTTCGCCGGCATAGAGCGTCTGGTGCTGGCCTGTGGCAGTGAGGGCTGGTTATGCGAGCAGACGGCGCACATGTTTGTGCAGATGGGACTGCGAACGGTCGTGACCGAGGGTATGTCGGTGGGAGAATTTGACAATGAGGCTGTGGTGCACCGCATACTTTTGGGCGGTGGGGTTGCGATTGTTGAGAATGTATGTTTAGAAGGTGTACCCGAGGGGAAATATATGATGTCGGCACTACCGATAAAATATGAGGGGTGCGATGGGGCGCCTGTCAGGGCTGTATTGTGGTGCGAGGAATAATCAATGCAAATAAAAGCCGGAAGGAAGAGCACAATGAAAAATAAACGTACGATTGCGCTACTCAATGATTCTTTTCCGCCCACGATAGATGGGGTTGCAAATGTGATGCTCAACTATGCCAAAAACATTCAAAAATATCACGCCAAAGCGGTGGTTGTAACCCCGCGTTACCCCGATGTTGAGGATAATTATGAATTTGAGGTACTTCGCTATACCAGTGCCAATGTGGGACAGCGTATAGGTTACCGTGCAGGTTATCCTTTTGATCCTGTGGCTATAACAAAGCTTGAAAGCAGAGAAATAGATTTAATTCATACCCATTGTCCCTTTGTATCGACGGTGCTGGCCAGGGTGCTGAGATACTACACAGGTGCCCCCATCGTGTTTACCTATCACACGAAATTTGATTATGATATAGAGCGCAGGATTGCAATAAATCCTATACGCAAGGCCTCGGTGAAGTTTCTTATCGATAATATACGAGCCTGTGACGAGGTGTGGGTGGTGTCGAGCGGGGCGGGTGAAAATCTGCGTTCACTGGGCTATACCGGCAGTTATATCGTCATGGAGAACGGCACCGATTTTGCCAAAGGTCGAGCAAGTGAGGAATTGATAAAACAAATTTCGAGCACTCATAACCTCACAGATGATAAGCCGACATTTTTATTTGTTGGGCGCATGATGTGGTACAAGGGTATAAAACTTATGCTGGATGGACTCGCCACTGCCAAGGCCGAGGGGCGCAAGTTTCAGGCCATATTTGTGGGGGATGGCATGGACAGAGAGGAAATCATGGCCTATGCCGCCGACTTAGGACTGGAGGAATGTATATTCCCCGGCGCTATAAAGGACAGGGAACTGCTAAGGGGCTATTTTAGCCGTGCAGATCTGTTTATGTTCACAAACAACTATGATACAAACGGCATAGTAGTCAAGGAGGCGGCGGCTTGTGATTGCCCCGGTCTTTTATTGGCGGGAAGTTGTGCTTCCGAGGGGATTGTGCATGGTAAGAACGGCCTTTTAATAGAAGAAGACCCACAGCAGTTTGCAAAATGCATAGGTGTGGCATGGGATGACCCGCAAAAACTGCGGGATATGGGGCAGGATGCGGCCGAGAGTATATATCTGTCGTGGGAAGATGCAGTGGCCAAAGCTTATGAGCGGTATGAGCAGGTGCTGATCGATTATGAAGGGGCAAAGCCTCGCCACCTCTTGCCGGCGGGACAGATGATGTTCAAAGGTATACGAGATGTGCGAATGACGGTGCGAGCTGCCGAGTATCGTGTCAAACGGGTACGTCGCCATTATAAGCTGGCCAGTCGTCGCCTGCGCAAAAATTACCGCAACACCGAACAAACCATCCTCAAATATCTAAGGGATGGAAGAGAGGACGAGTAAAAGTTGTCCGCATAAAACTCCCCTTTGGTGCATAGATTAAATCAGCACCTGTAAAAAATGTGTGAGGGGGGTGGGGTATGTTTACGGCCTTGCGGGTGGAACAGTTGCCCCGCCTGGGGGGATGGCAAGGCATAAAGCGGGCTCTATGGCCACCCTCGCCCACCATCACCACACACCACTGTTTGGGAATACCTTGGCGACTGATAAGCGTATGGCCACACAGGGGGAAAATCCCATGGGATAAGGTGGAGATTTTAGCGGGGGCACATGCAAAGCGTCTTTTGTTGCCATCAGGTATCACACCACCGTCGGGAGGTGGCATAAAAGCGTTTACCTCTCTTAAATTTCGACAAAACCTCGGAGTGAATGCGCTGATGGGTATACTACCACAGGATGACCTTACAATTGGGGTGGTGGATGCCAGGGGCGCATGGATTGGACAGGTCGAAAATCTGGTGGAAGCAAATCACTGTGTTAAGGTATACACCCGAGTGATGGGTCTTTATGAGGGCTTTGCACGGCGCATTTTGGAGCAATATGGAGCGACCGTGGTCGTCTGCCAAAATCCTGAGAGCTTGCGTGATTGTGGGGTTATCCTGTTGTTGGGCGAAGATTTTATGGAGTGGCAGAGGTGTACCCACAGGGGCTGTTTGGTGATATCGGAAAAATCGGTAAAGGTGAGCGAATTTATCTCGCTGGTGGAGGGGTTTGAGATTTTGCCACCACTGTGGTGGCAGGAGACCTACGACTGCTTTGATCCAACCGAGTTTGTTGGGGCTTTGTATGAGGTGTATCGGGGTGGGGAACTTGAAAAAATGTTGCCCGATGTGTGTCGCATAGCGGGACAAAGGTGCACTTTTGAGCAGTTTTGTGAGCTGTCGGAGGATTTTTGGCGTAAAAACACAAAAATCTATACTTGACAGATGCAGGTGTGATGAATATAATAAATCTATTGCGTATGAATATGGGGGTCACCAATTTCGTGGTGACATTCACAGAAAGGGGTTATACTTGATCATGGCTCATGATATTTTAATGACCCAAGAGGGTTATGAAGCTCTTAAAAAGGAGCTCGAAGTACTTAAAACAGTCAAGCGCTCTGATATTTCCGAGAAGATAAAGATTGCAAGAGGGTTTGGAGATCTATCCGAAAACAGCGAATACGATGAGGCGAAAAACGAACAGGCCATTGTGGAGGCCAGAATAAACCAGCTCGAGGATCAAATCCTAAATGTAAAAATTGTGGATCAATCCTCCCTGTCAACCAATGAAATATCGGTGGGCTGCAAAGTGGAAATCCTTGACATCGATATGGATGAAACTTTATCGTATCGCATAGTCAGCTCGGTTGAGGGGCATCAGTCTGATGATGCTATTACAGAGGAATCCCCCATGGGCGTGGCTCTTATGGGGCACAAGTCGGGGGATATAGTTGACGTGAGTGCCCCTTCGGGGACTTTTCAGGTAAAGGTTCTCTCTATCGGTTTGTAACTTACAAAGTTTTGCCCGCCGATGAGGCGGGTTTATCTTTTTACACAACAGGATGCATAACAAAAGCAGAATGGAGATTATTATGTCGCAGCAAAACAACACCCCCATCCCACAGGAGCAGGAAATAACCCAAGCCGAATACTCAGAACTTCTTCAAATCCGCCGTGACCGCCTCTCCAAGATGAAAGAGGAGGGTAACAATCCCTTTGAAATCACTACATTTGCAAGAACTGCCTATGCACAGCAGATAATAGATGAATTTGAGAGCCTTGAAAATCAGCAGGTGTCCATAGCCGGACGCATAATGAGTTGGCGTGACATGGGCAAGGCCACCTTCATGGATTTGCGAGACAGCACAGGCAAAATTCAGCTGTATATAAAAATCGATGCCATAGGTGAGCAGACCTACGCCGCTCTGTCCGACTGGGACTTGGGCGATATCATAGGTGTGACCGGTGAGGTGTTTCGCACCCGTCGCGGAGAAATTTCAGTGGCGGCCAAAGAGATGACCCTGCTCTCAAAATCCCTGCGCCCCCTGCCCGACAAATGGCACGGCCTAAAGGATGTCGATTTGCGTTACCGTCAGCGCTATGTCGATTTGATAGCCAACCCCGAGGTAAAGGAGAGTTTTATAAAGCGTTCACGTATTATCCGTGAAATGCGTGCCTATCTCGATGATAAGGGTTATCTTGAGGTCGAGACCCCTGTGCTACATGGTACGGCCGGAGGAGCGGCGGCACGACCTTTCATCACCCATCACAACACATTGGATTTGGATATGCACCTGCGCATCGCCTTGGAACTGCATCTTAAGAGGCTTATTGTAGGTGGTTTTGACAAGGTGTATGAGCTGGGGAGGGTATTCCGCAACGAGGGGATGTCGGTGCGACACAACCCCGAATTTACCATGATAGAACTGTATGCGGCCTATCATGATTACAACGATATGATGGATTTGACCGAGGATCTCATTCGCAGTGTGGCACACAAGGTGTTGGGATGTGGACAAGCCCCCTACAGCGATGTGGTAATAGACCTCGACAAACCGTTTGACCGTGTGAGCATGACCGAGCTTGTAAAACGTCATTCAGGCGTTGACTTTGCACAGATAAGCGACCTCGAGCAGGCCAGAGCGGCTGCCAAAGAGCATCATATCGAGATTGAAAAGCATCATCTCACAGGCGATATAATGAATCTGTTTTTTGAGCAGTTTGTCGAGGAACATTTGGTGCAACCCACTTTTGTAATGGATCACCCCGTTGAGATATCCCCCCTTGCCAAGCGCAAGCCCACCGACCCCGCTTATACCGAACGTTTTGAGCTGTTTATCGGCGGACGTGAGTATGCAAATGCCTTCTCGGAGCTTAATGACCCTATCGATCAACGTGAACGTTTTGTGCGTCAGGCAGAACTGCGTGCCGCCGGCGACCAAGAGGCCAACGAGATTGACGAGGACTTTTTGCTGGCACTTGAGTACGGTATGCCCCCCACGGGCGGCCTTGGTATAGGTGTAGACCGTCTGTGTATGCTACTTACAAATAGCTACTCCATCCGTGACGTGCTTCTTTTCCCCACCATGAAGCCGGTGGAATGATGTTATAGTTTTCAAAAAATAGTGCCACCTGACAATTATCAGGTGGCACTATTTGCATTTTATTACACATATTCGGGTGTGGGGACATTTGCTTCTTCGGTATCTATCAAGTTGCCTGCTATGGTATTTTCTCTTATCTTAAATTTATCCACCATACCTTTTAAGAATACAGCTTGTTCGGATAATTCTGTGCTGGCGGCGGCACTTTGTTCCGAGGCAGCCGAATTGGTGAGAACCACCGCCGAAATCTGCTCCACGCCGTCCTTAAGCTGTGAGATAGAGAAGGATTGTTGTTCGGTGTCGGCGGAAATTTCGTTAACTAACCGGTCAACCTCGCCGGAACTTGTCAGAAGATTTGATAGGGACTCGGCAGTACTTTGGGCGCTCTCCTCGCCTCCCCGCACCGCCTGCACCGTCTGTTCGATAAGCAGGGCAGTGCTTTTAGCGGCCTCGGCAGATTTTGTGGCAAGATTTCTCACCTCATCGGCCACCACGCCAAACCCCTTACCTGCAGTACCCGCCCGTGCGGCCTCGACAGCGGCATTGAGTGAAAGTATATTTGTTTGAAATGCAATGTCGTCGATCGTTTTAATGATTTTGTTGATCTCTTTGGATTTTTCGCTTATATCATTCATAGACAGCATCATGTCCTGCATTTGTGAATTGCTGTTTTGTAGCTCATTCATGGCGGTTTTATTGGCCTGGGCGGCTTTTTTAGCGTTTTCGGAGGTTTGTGCTATCATATCGGAGGTTTCGCTGAGAGTTGAGGAAAGCTCCTCTACAGCGGCGGCCTGCTCCACCGAGCCGTTTGCTAAGTTGCGGGAGGTCTCAGACATATGGTCACTGCCCAAGCTCACCTGTGTGGCACTGGTATTTATCTGCTGAAGTGTGTAAGACAACCCTTCAAGTATTATGTACATGGATTTGGCCAGACGATTAAAATCCCCGACATATAACTCTTTAACCTGTGAATCAACAGTGAAATCCCCTTGTGCCATCGCTTCAAGGCCATAATCAATATCCCCAATGATAGCCGAAAGTTTATGTGCAAGATTTTTGATAGCCTCGGACAACATATCAATTTCAGAATTTGCTTTTATATTACTAAAATCGGGGCTTAGATTGCCCTGTAACATCTCATCGAGCACCTGACTGCACTGTGCAATGGGCCTGATAAGACCATTTCTTATTATAACCGAAATGCGTATGAGCAAAATAACCAAAATAAGCAAAAGCGTAAAGGCCACGACCTGCACTATATGAATGTTTTGCATAGCATTGTCCACTGCCTGTGTTGTGCGGGTGGACAACATATTTTCAAATTCATTGTGCAAGACATCAATCTGTATATACACAGCCTCGTATTCATCTCCGAACACAAGCTCGGTAGCCCTTAAAAGGTCACCTTGCTTTGCAAGCTCCATGGCCTGGCTCTCCAAAGGCACCAGCTCATTGGACAGAGTAGCCATTTGATCGATGATGTCCTGCTCTGTGGCGGTTATGCCTATGTCTTGCATGGCCGCAACAGACAGCTCACGGGTCTTTGTGGTTTCTACCTCATTCCAATAGTTATCAAAATGAATCTCGTTTCTGGTCGCCACATAATTGCGCACCTCGGTGGTGAGATAATTTGAGGCGTTTTTGAAATTTTGAGCATCTTCCATAAGACTTAACCTATCGGAATTAAGGTCGTTTATTTGCTCTGTGCTCATAGTGATAAGCGCATAAGTGCCGGCCAGTACAAATGTGATAAGTATGGAGAAAATATTTATAACAGATAACTTTGAACGATTTTTTTGTTTACGTTTCATATTTATGACTATTCCTTTCTGCGAAAGGCATAAAATAACCATAAAAATGGTCATAATGTGCCATGTTTTTCGCCTGTCACCAAGTGACGAGAAAAACAGCTTCTAAATTTTAAGCTTGAAATTTATTTTCAAACTTATCGTCTCTTTTCTAAGATAAATTCAGCCATACAGCACCTAACTATATTTTACAATTTTTTGTAATAAAATTCAATAATATTTTCATAAAAATGTAGATAAAAAAGAAAAAATGATTGCCCCCTTTGTTGGAGGCAATCACAGACGCGATATTAAAATAATAATGAGACTAATACCATAAAAACATATATTAATTTTATTAAAGTAATTTATCATTGTGTCTTGAAATTACCCCACTATACACCGAACTTAATCTTTCCCATCCTCCAAATTATAAGAGTATATAAATATCGAAACCATTTTTAGAACATACTGAATAGTATTTATTTCTTTTTCGCTCCAAACCCTATGCCGATTGCTGTCATCAAGCCCAAAGATAAGGCGTGTATGGCCTTTGCCCTTTGTTTGAGTCAGCAGATAGGAGTGCGTGAGGTTCTCGCTTGATTCCATATCGAGGTCAGCATCAGTTATTACAGTTTTATTATTACTGCACATAACACCATTTTGCTCGAGTTCTAAGAAATAATCTCGTATTGATTCATTGGGAACATTTTGAAAATCAGCTTTTCGGGGTGCAAGATTGTCTGTGGTCCATTCATAGGTGATATTATAACTATGTCCGTTGTCCATTGTTTGGGCAATATAGCATCGATCGGCATTCATAAGAGTGCCTGTTATCCCCACAACTCTATTCATAGCTGTACCAATATCATTGGCTTGATACATAATATCAAATAACACAGATACAATATTTGAATCAAAATAAGAATTTATGGGCTTGTTGGTGTTTTCTAAAGCAGTAAGATTTTTTGTACTTGTATTTATTAGTTCATCCGAATAGATTGTATAACAGTCTTTACCTGCTGCTTTAGAGTTATAAAGAGCCTTGTCGGCACATTTATAAAGCCCCTCATAGTTGTTAGCATGTGTGGGGTAAATGGCAATACCTATACTACCCGATATTTTGTAGTCGCTGTTCTCTCCGGAATAACTATGCTTAAACGCACTTACAATTGATTGTGCCTTTTCTTTTATTATTTGTTCGTTTGGGATGTTTTTGACAAATACAAGAAATTCATCGCCCCCAATACGACCGATAATGTCCTCACCACGGAAATTTGAATGAAGATTTTTTGCTATATCACTCAGAGCAAGATCACCAAAATAATGCCCAAGCTCACTGTTTACAGATTTGAAATTATCCACATCTATGATAAATAATGCATGGCATGAAGCGGGGGAAGTATCTAGAATATCTTTTACGACGTTTTCAGTTGTTATTTTGTTTAGACAGCTTGTGAGCAAATCTGTCTTGGAAAGCACCTCTAAGCGCTTTTGCTTATCAATATCATAGGTCTTGCCTATAGTAAATATAGGGTTACCATCTTTATCATACATGGTTTTGTAGGTGATTTTATAATATCGCCAGATGCCACTGGGCTGAACAAAACGAACCTCGACCGAATCAACCACACCGGTTTTTAGGTTATTATCAAATTTTAAGAATGTTTCTAAATCGTCGGGATAAACCATACCACTATCTACTACATAACTTGGGAATGGTTGCTTTTCTGATGACAACCCCAATATAGACCGACCTTTTCCGAAAAATTGTATTGTGGCCATATGCACATCATATACCCAAAACCACTCTTCGGTTAGCTCTGCAACGCTATTAAAAAGATCACGATAAGTTATTTGGCTGTAGTAATATTCATTACTATCAGTAGCATTGTCATACCCCGCAAGGTGGGGACGCAAATCACGCATGGAACTTAGAAGAATTTGATCACCATTTTCATCGGTTGTATTGAGGCGATATATGCTAATTTCCAAAGGAATTTCCTCGCCGGTTACTTTTAAATCTAACCAACTAAAATGAGTCTCGCCATTTTCTAAGGCCGTCAAAACATGCTCGCTAAACGCCAACTGAGAATTTCTGCCGTCGGGCTGGGTTTGGGGGCTGAGCTCATAAAATTTTTGGTTAAAATCCTGCATGGAATTTAGCCCATATAAACTAAGGGTATGAGCATTACAATATATGCTTTGTGCCCTTTCGTTTAAGATATTGATACAAACAGGGGTATTATCCAAAATTTTAAGCAGTTGCTCCTTTGTGAAATTCACATCATTTAAATGACTCATAATATAGACTCCTATTCAAGCGGCTACCAATTATACTAAATAAAAATGGTAATAAAGGCTCTTGCTGCGATCGATGTTTATCGGCTTTATTATATCAATTGGGATCATTAATATATTTGGCCTCAAAATCTTCAATGGAGATAGGACGACTAAAGTAATACCCTTGACCCGTATGACAGCCGAGTTCTCGCAAAATATCAAGTTGCTCCTGCGTTTCAATGCCCTCTGCAACCGAAATCGTTCCCTCAAACTCCTCACAAAGATTTAGTGCCACCTTTGTGAGTATTCTCGATTTTGGTTCGGTGTGCAAGTTTCTTGTCAACCCCATATCTATCTTAATTTCATCAAAGTTTGAAATGTTTAGAGAGGATAGATTTGAGTGACCACTGCCAAAATCATCTAAAGAAATACAAAATCCCGCATCCTTGAGGGAGGCCATCACCATAGTAAAGATATTATCATCGGTATGGCTTATAGTCTCGGTTATTTCCACTACAAACTTAGAACGACTTAGCGAGTATTCATCACATATAGCCGTAAGTTTTGATATAATACCTATCTCCATTATTGTGGCTCTTGAGAAGTTGACCGAAATTTTCATGTTTTTTGTATCGTCGTTTTTATTCCATTTGCTCAGTAGACCGCAAACAGTACGAAATACATATAAATCTATCTTGGAGATCATACCTTCCTTTTCGTAAAATGGCACAAACGACATGGGTGGCTGTATATTGCCACCGGCATCTATTCTACGAATTAAGGCTTCCGCTCCATTTAGTTTATTTGTCGCAAGGTCTATCTGCGGTTGTAAAAACACTACATATTTCCCGCTTTTTATCTCATTATCAAGATTTTTGCTTAGTATAGCAGAATAATTGCGACTGCCTAAAACAGTGTCATAACTTTTATCACCGTCAAATTCAAAACCATCAAAATAAGAGTTCCATGTATAACCTATTGAGGCGTTTAGGTCAGGCTCAAGATGAATTGCTTCACGCAGCACATTAATATTTTCTTCAAATAGCAGTTCCTCAATATTTGCTTGAAGCACAACAAATTCATCCCCGCCCACACGGAAAATATCATCGTCAAATATTTCGGACAGTATCTCCCAAAGTTTGCGCACAACCTCATCGCCGTAGCGAATACCTTTGCGTTCATTTATGCGGGCAAGTCCCTTAATGTCCACATATGCCACACCAAGTGAGGAAATATCACTACTGTTTATTTTGTCCAAAGCTTTGCGGTAACTATGGCGATTTTTAGCACCTGTGAGTTCATCATAATAACTAAGTCTGTTAAGTGAATCAACAAGTTTATTTTTGCTCAAAAAATCAGAAATAAATGCAGACAGTGAGGCACATAGCCAGTGCTTATCCATATTCATTGTAGGATTATCTATACCAAGTGTGCCTATAAATTTGCCATCTGTATCAATTATAGGAGCACATATCATGGTTTGAAGATCAAGAGTTTTAAATATGTTATAAAGTGAGGTATGATCCTTGTATTTCTCTAAAAGATCAGTTATATATAATGCCTTTTCTTGTGACACAATGTCAAAAAATGGAGATACCGCATTAAGTGGTATGTGCTGCATTTCGGCCCTTTTGGGCAGACTTCCATCACCAACCCATTCTTGGGTGCAGTTTACAGTGAGCCTGTCCATAGAAATTTGCATTATCATTCCTCTGGAAGCTCCAAAAAACTCACAAACATAACTTAATATAGTTTCGATTGAACAGTTAGGGGTTTTATCTGAGTGTAACATCTGTATGCAGCTCAGTAGCAATGTCTGTTCACTTAGTTTGTGATGCAGCTGGGTTTCCAGGGTTACAACATTTGTTATATCTGTGGCCACCTGCAGTTTGACAAGCTTTTCTCCGATGCGAACCAGTTTGTCCTTAAATAAATAGGTTTTATTAAATCTTGGATTGTAATACTTCCATTCATAAAACTTATCTTGTGTTGTATGCTCGTTGGTGCAAAATTCACAGGGCTGTGTCTTGCCATGAAGTAGCTCATAGCACTTTTTGCTTCTCCAATATTGTTCTGTCGGATTGCCATACATCTCAAGAGCCCTGCGATTCATATGTAGCATATCATATGTGTCGGGGTCTACGATATAAATGAAATTGTCGGTATTATCGCCGATAAAGGCCGATATTTTGCTATGCTCACTAAGAATCTTTACCTCGGAATCAAGATGATTTCCAAGTAAAATTATAGAAAACAATCTTGACATATAGTGCAGAGTGTTTATTTGGGTATCTGTCCAGGTGCGAGTGGCACCGCAAACCTCCACCCCCAAAAAGAATGTGACAGCATCATCTTTTTTTATTTGTGAATGTAAAAATGCTGTTGTTGATTTACCGGCGATATGGTCGCAGAGGTTTTGACTTAGAGAACAGTTGTTAATATCACCACAGACATAAATGCCATTTTCGGCAGAGCTGTCAAACAACTCCTGCAAAAAATCACTTGTCGCGATAAAGCCACTTTGCATATGCGAATTTACATCGGGTTTGTGCCACTCGTGTGTACAACTATAAGTTTTTCCACCATCAAAAGATTCTGCAATAAAACACCGACACGCATCATAACTGTGACCAAGATATCTAAGAGCTGAATCAATGGCCGGTTTTTCGCTGTTGCCCTCATATAAGATGTTGAATATCGTCGAGGAAATGGTGTGATCCATGACAAGCCCCGAAATATTCTCGGATGTAGTGAATTTGGGTGTGGAGCAACAATCAAGATTTTCATAAGCATCACTGTAATACATCCAGTTGGCTTTGTCGTCTATTTTAGCCATGTATAGCGCCTTGTTAGCACGATACATATAGTTTTCATAGGATACACCCGGCTCATTACACAACACAACACCAATGCTCACTTGGATACAGGTGGTTATATCTTGAAGAAGGTAAGGCCGGCTAACATCCTCAATAAGATTATCAAGACGCTTTTCAAGAAATTTGTTGTCGTAGGCGTTGTCAATATATACTACGAATTGATCGCCACCAATTCGTCCAACTATATCTTTTTCATCGCTCCAAGCCTGCATACGCTTTGTAAGTTGGCGCAGAAGCTCATCGCCGTAAAAGTAGCCATTTGTTTCATTGAAGGCCTTAAAACCATTGATGTCAATAAAAAGTAGCGCGCCATGGCAAGACTTGTCACATTCAAGCCTTGCCGATATGAGTTCTTTTGCATTGTGTTTGCTGTAGCAGGGGGTAAGAGAGTCGAACTTTACCCGTTTCTCAAGCATTTTTTGTTCGTGGACATTTATAACCTTTCCCACTGTTACAATGGGTGGGCCTTCTTTGCTTTTGACAAAACGGTATATTATGCGATGGTATTGGGTAGAGCCATCGGGATATATAAATCTAAGATCAACAGGGGTAGTTATGCCACTGCGCATATTGGCTACCATGCCTTGATAGATTGGAATATCATCAGGGTGGATTATGGATTCATCATAGGCGGCAGGTGTTGTTTTTCCATCATTCATTTCAAAATAACTTTCCTGCACCGCGGGGCTCAAAAACTGTATGGTGGTAGTGCGTCTGTCTATGGAAAAAAATAATTCGTCAGATATTTCCGCTACTTTACGTAGCAGCGTTTTTTCGGGTATTCTGTTCGGGAAATAAAAATCATCGTCGCTGTCCTGCCCACCTTGCTCAAATTCGGGGCGAAGGTCTCGAACAAAGCCGATAACATATCCTTGGTCGTCGGGGATATCTATTTTGGTGAGGGATATTTCAGCGGGGATTTCTTCGCCGGCACTGTTAATATGCATCCATTTGAATTTATGATAGCCCTCTTGTATGACTGTTTCCATATTGCGTTTTACCATCTCGGTAGATAAAATACCGTTCGGCTGATATTCAGGGGAGAATTTAAAAAAATCCCTGCGAAATTCTTCACGATCTTCTATTTGAAAAAGCCCCAGCACCTGTTTGTTGCAGGCGATATTATTCATCTGCAAATCCCACAAATTAAGCGCAAAAGGGGAAGAGTCAACAATAGCTTCCAAGGCGGCAAAATAAGCATGAGCACCCTCGGACTTTTCTATATCACCAAAAGTTTGATTTGACATATATACACCACCAGAAAGTTATTTATTAACATATTATTACCTTATTATGTATATACTAACATATATTTACAATTTTTCAAGACAATTACACAAATAATGTGATGAAAATTAAGTGCAAATGTGTAAATATTTGGTTTTATTTACCAAAAAAGAGAACCCTCAGCTCTACTGCTGAAGGTTCTCTTTTTGCTTAGTCACACCATTTAATTTTTGTGTTTACGCCAAATTTACGCCAATCATTTAATAATTTATAAGATTTCCTAAGAACTTATAACAAGCAAAACCCTTTATCTATCAGTGTTTTCGCCTATTCGCCTATACTCTGGGCACTATCCTGCATATTTTCAATAAATATCCCAAATCCCCTTGTTGGGTCGTTTACAAACACATGTGTGACTGCGCCGACAAGCTTGCCGTCCTGCATTATCGGGCTACCACTCATGCCCTGTACTATGCCTCCCGTCGTGGACAGTAGCAGGGGGTCGGTCACTCTTATCACCATGTTTTTTACCTCTGACTCGCCCGTGGTGTCCACCTTTTCAATATAGACCGTGTACTCCATAGGCGCCGAGCCGTCTATAGTGGATAGTATTGTTGCGGGCCCCGGCACTACCTCGCTCTTTGTGGCGAGCGGTACGGGGTTTGTGTCGAGCTTCCATAAAATTGAGCTGTCCATATCACCGTACAATCCGGTGTGGGTGTTGTCGGTCAGCTTACCGGTATCCTGTCCTATCACAAAACTACCCTGAAGTTCACCGGGAGCGCCGACCTGGCCTTTGCTCACCCCTGTGATGTCAACCCCCACAATTTCACCGCTCTCAAGTGGCATAATCTCGCTTGTGTCCACATCACACACCGCATGGCCAAGCCCCGCAAATGTGCCGTCGGCGGGGTCATAATAGGTCATAGTTCCTATTCCGGCCGAGGAATCACGCACCCATATGCCGGCTCTCCATACACCGTCGCTGTCAGATAAGGCGGGGGTGAGGTCGAGTTGTAAAAGCTCCTCGCCACGTTGTACCGTCACGGGCAGTACAGCGCCGCCGCTATCGGACACCAAATCGCCCACCATCTTGTTGCCGTTTATCTCCTGCCCATCAATTTCAAGGATTATATCCCCGAGCTCCAATCCCGCCAGTCTTGCGGGGGTTTGGCGCACACCGTCACTGGGTATATCGCTCATGCCCACCACAATTACACCACGAGTGAACATCTTTATACCGAACGGTTCGCCCGAGGGCACTACCATTTTGCGCTCGACAACATCGATCTGTACGGTTTTGAGCACAAGTCCGCCGGGAAACTCGAACTGCATGTCGTAGCTACTGCCGACCTCGGCCATACCCGCCGCCACAGGGAGACCGTATTCACCCCATGTCAGCTCAATGCCATATCCGGGGGTTATGTCGACCTGCTCCCCCTGTACCACGGTAATTTCGTCGGGGAGTGTTGTGCGCACATAAAACAAGAATGCCACAAGGCAGCAAAGCCCCATGACCATGCTCACCCCCAAAAAACGTAAAATTATTTTCATTCTTACCTCCGCCACGCCCTATAGATTCATTGTGGCAAGACCGCAAAATTTAAGCAGTACACTGTAAATTATGCAGTCTTGCACTATTACTTTTTCACATCGATGAGCAAATATTTTAGGCAATTCCATGCGAGTTTGAGATATTTTCGCAGTGCTGACAGTTTTTATCAGGGGATACGATTTTATGGGGGAAATCCTAAACTGCATTTGGCGAGAACGCCAAGTTTATCCTCGTTTTTTTGTCTATATATGCCGTTTAATTTTTCGGAAATAATATATAAAATAAAAGACATAAAAAGCTGAAAAACGCAAGTGTGAGAGGGCTGTATCATGAAAGTAGCTGTAATCGGATCCCGCAGTGGGGGGATATCTCTTAAAGAGATGATATCTTATATACCAAAAGGTTGTACCACCATAGTCTCGGGCGGTGCAAAGGGTATTGACGGTTTGGCTGTAGCCGCCGCCGAGGCCTTGGGATGTGCGTTAATCGAGTTCTATCCCGATTATGACCGGTACGGCAGACGTGCGCCACTCATGCGAAATTTAGAGATAATAAATAAAGCCGACAGGGTGGTGGCCTTTTGGGATATGCAGTCCACCGGCACACGCTATGTTATAGAACAGTGTATAAAAATGCGAAAACCTGTAAATGTTGTGCCTATATCACAAAAGGCAAGCGAAATCAATATACGTATAAACAATACATAAAAATACTTATTGTATACAGAGTGCCCCGCAGGGGGTGCTCGTTTTTTTATGCGGTTTATAAAAAACCGGTGAGACTCGGAGTTTCAAAGGCCAGCACATCCAGAATTAGCACCTCGACCTGCTCAAGGCCGGCTTGTAATTCTGCCTGTTCTTCCCACTGCGCCAGAGCGGGTAGGCGTGCCATGGCCGAGGTTATGTCGTCGAGTTCATCACGCCGCACAAGTCTGCTCCATACCCTTTCGGTGGTTATCCAGTCCTCACGAAGCTGGGTGCAGGCAGATTGCAAATTCTGTGATTGTCCGCTGTCTATCTGCTCTTCAATGCTCTTTATTTGCTCCAAAATGTCTTGGCCACGGCTATCGAGTAGTGATAGTGAGTAATTATTGAATACCCAAAGAGCGACCATTATCATTCCCGCAATTATCACCCTTTTCATGGATGATTCACCGCCTTTTTGCCTGTTGTCTCCTTGGGCACCAATAGATAACTTCCGTTTTTATCGCATATCATCAAAAAAACATCTCGTCTTGAAAGTTGTGATTTTTGTAGACAGTTTTCAAGCCAGCTCATACTTAGATTACATCGTTTGAGGGCGTTTGGGTTGAGCTGTCCATCGCTTATGACGGCCTCGGGGGGTGGGCAGTTGTTTGAGGGCGGGGATAGTCCTATCATATCGGGGGAGAGGTTGCGAGCCTCGAATTTGGTCAGCACCGACAACTTGCCGTTGGTCTCGACTATGGCATACTCGACCTCCCTGATGTCAAACACATCATTTTGTCGCAGTTCCTCCATGAGGTCGTCCAGCGAAAAACGCAAATCTCGCAGGTTTTTTTCAAACAACCTGCCGTCCTCTATCACTACAATGGGATGCCCCGAAATTATGCGCCGTATCCAGCGGAATTTCAGCGAAAACCAGGACATAAATATCTCGAAGCAAACCAGCAATAATATAGGTGTGATACCGCCGATAAGGGGCACGCCTGTGTCTTCTATGGGCAGTGTAGCGAGGTTGGAAACAAGTATGGTCACTACAAGCTCGGAGGGTTGAAGTTCACCAAGTTGGCGTTTGCCCATAAGGCGCAGGCCAAATACAATGACTAAATATAAGATGAGTGTGCGCAAAGATAACAATGTCATGACAGACCCCTCCTTTTTAGATGTATTTTGCTACATCTCGGCGGGGCTTATACAGCTTTTTGTAAATTTTTCCAATATCTTCAAAGAGTTACCTTGCGTTTTATAAAATGGGGATAAATGGGCAATAATGTTAAAAGGCGCAAACCCTCACAACAGAAAGTTTGCGCTACGATATCTTATTTATTCCGAATAAAAATTGCCTTTAGGGGTGAGAAAATGTCCGATAAACATAAAAACAAATCGTCCGAATACCGCACCCCGGGGCCGCCACCGGGGGAGGGGGTACTTCTTTTGGGTTCACTCGAGGAAAATATTGTCATGCTCAGAGGATTTGCCTCAAATTCCATGGATTTGATGATACGTGAGTTTGAGGTGTCGGGGGTGCGGGTGGCCCTTGTGCTGTGTGAGGGCATGTTTAACCACGTCACATTGGGGCAAATGGTTATAACCCCGCTGAGCCACCTAACCCTGACTGACCCCACTCCCGATGCACTACTCGACTGGGTGAGATATAAGGGGGTATTGGCCGCCGATAAGGGTGAAATACGCACATTCTCAGAACTATATCGCTTTGCCACCTCGGGATTTGCCGTGATACTCATTGACGGCATACCCATAGGGGTGACGCTGGGGTTACAGGGGTTTTCATTTCGTTCGGTGACCGAACCGTCGGGCGAGGTCAATTTGCGGGGCTCCAGGGAAGGTTTTACCGAACCACTGCGCATAAATATGACGCTGATACGCCGTCGCATAAAATCCCCCGCGCTCTGCTTTGAACCCATGGCAGTTGGGGCCAAAAGTAAAACAGACCTTTGCATTATATATATGAAAGATGCCGTGTCGCCCAAACTCCTGCAATCTGTGCGGGCTTCACTGCAGAAGGTCGATATAGATTTGGTGCTAGATTCGGGATATTTGCAACCATATCTTGAGGGGGCACCGCTGTCGTTTTTCTCCCGTGTAGGCACAACCGAACGCCCCGATACCCTCTGTGCCAAAATAAATGAGGGGCGTGTGGCGATACTCGTCGATGGCAGTCCCATGGCGCTAATTGTGCCATATATGTTTACCGAACACTTTCAAAGCTTTGACGATTACGCACTGCGCCCATATTATGCACTTTTTATACGCACACTTAAATATATATCCTTCTTTTTGACCATACTCCTGCCGGGGCTTTATGTGGCAGTGGGTACCCACCACCCCCAACTTCTGCCCCATCCGCTTCTTTATAATATCGCCTCATCGGTGCAGTATACCCCTTTTTCTATGATGACCGAGGCACTGCTTATTCATCTGATATATGAAATTTTAAGGGAGGCGGGACTGCGATTGCCCCGCCCGGTGGGACAGGCCGTCAGCATTGCAGGGGGACTTGTGATAGGCAATGTAGCGGTGCAGGCGGGACTTGTGGGCACACCCCTAATTATGGTGCTGGCACTCACCGCCATAAGTTCTTTTGTTATACCGAGTTTATACGAATCCATGACCATTTTCCGCTTTGCGTTTATCATAGTGGGCGGGGGATGGGGGCTGTTTGGTATATCGCTCGGTTTTGCCCTCTTGCTGTGTAACCTCTGCTCGCTTGAGAGCTTCGGCATACCAATAACCGCACCTTCAAGTCCCTTTTCCCCGACCGCACTGCGTGACACCCTATTCAGGCAGAGTTGGAAAACCCTTGGTAAGCGGGTATTGGAGGTCGAACACCTGCCGGGGTCATCACAAAATATCCCACCAAACAAGGAGACAAAACATGCAAACCACAATGGGGCAAAAACTGATTGACCCAAAACAACTGTTTGTAATGCTCGTAGTATCTCGCATGGCGGCACTCACGGCTTTTTCTCCTGATGGGGGAGCGGTCGAGGGCACGGCGGTTCTCCTCTCTCAGCTCCCCTCACTACTTATGCAACTCTTTGTGCTCCTACCGGCATGGATGGTGGTGGGACGCTGGGGCGGGAGTGATATTTTGGACTGCATTGCCTGCCAAAATCCCGCCATTGGTAAAATATGTGCCCTGCTCGCCTGGGTGTTTTGCATATACCAAACCGCCACCACCTTGTTTATGCAGGCGCTGTTTCAAACCACCACCCTCTACCCCCAAGCGTCACCCTTACCACTTATGTTGGCACTTTTGGTGGGTGCAGGGTATATGGTGTATTTAGGGTTGGAGGCCACGGCGAGGTTGTCACTGTGGACGCTTTGTTTGTTTTTGATACTGCTCGTGGCAATAGCTACTGCGTCATTTCACCTGATAAACCCCGCAAACCTGCGTTCCCCATTGGCAAACGGTGCATGGGAGGTGGTGTGGGCGGGTGGGCGCACGGCACTGCAAAGCCCCGAACTCGGAGCGGCTGTACTGCTCATACCGACGGTTAGAGGCAAGGCTGGACGCCACAGTGCAGCGGCCTGCGTTGTGTGGACATTGCTACTGGCGGGTATAACATTTCTGACCCTCACAGTGCTGGGCAACTTTGCCGCCACTCGACCATATCCTATGTATGCGATGTCGGCCATAGGGGGCGGGCCGTTGTCCTCCCATATGGAGGCCTTTTATACCGCCGCATGGGTTTTCCTCGCCCTTATACGTGCAACACTCTTTTTGTGGCTGGGTATGCGCTGTTTAAATGTGGTATTTAGGGGGGTGAAAAGGACTTTTTTGGTAAATATATTTGCCACGGGTGGACTTGCAATGATTATCGCTATGTATGCGCCGATGCGGGAGATATTTTGGCCGACTGCCATCCTGATCATGACGGTGGTTTTGCTACTGCCCACGGTGGCCATGATGGTAGGCAAAGGCTTTGTAAGGGAGGAAAACAGATATGGAAAGTCTTAGCAAGGCGGCCGCCACCGGCATAGCACTGGCCATAATAATATTTTTTTCCGCCTGCATGCCCTCGACCGAGCTTAGAGACAGGGCTATTGTGCAGGGTGTGGGGTTGGATATATCGGGGGAGGATTACACCGTCACCTTGCAGATATTTAGCCCTGCCGATTCGCAACAGGCCGGCAAGGTGGGGTACTATATCGTATCAGGCGAGGGGGGAAGCCTTGCACAGGCGCTGGATAGGGCTCAAAGCGAGTCGGGCAAATCACTCTTCTTTGGCGATTTGGAGCTACTGCTTATCTCTGAATCGGCACTGCCGAACCTATATGATGTTCTGGACAGCTTTAACACAAATCCCTATGTACTTCCCACCCTGCCGGTAGCCGTGGTGCGGGGGAGTGCCCGGGGGATGCTTCCCCACGGTCTTGAACTTGACCCCACAGGACAAATAGACGACAGACTCATCGAGGCCACAAAACAGGGGCGACTCCCCCCCGCCACCCTTATGGATATATTATCAGCGATGAACACCCCCACAAGAGGAAGTGTATTGCCTCTCATAGAAAACACCGCCCTGTTCTCCAAAGATTTTGATTTGGAGTTTGTGGGCGGTGTGATGCTATCGGATAAAGAGGTTGTGGGGCATTTATCCCCCGAGCAGATAGAAGTGGTGGGATGGCTTGCGTCGGCATCGGTCGATTTTGTACTGCCATATAAATCTGATAATGAGGATAAAAGTTTACAGGTGAGCGATATAGACACCGAGCTATCGACAAAGTTTTCACAGGATGCCCCGCATTTTATATTGAGGGGTGAGATTGATGGACATGAGGTATCGGCGGCGGGTGGTGTGGTGATGAAAAGTTCGTCGCCACAAAGTACTGTCGATGTGCAAGGGGTGATGTTAAATCGCATAGAGGATACGCTGGACACATGTTACGGTGCGGGATGCGATGTTTTGCGCATGGGGGAGCGATTTGAGCGGGATAACCCCTCGGGTTGGAATGCGCTTGGTGGTAGTGCAGGGTGGCAGGAAATATTACCTCGGGCACAGTGGCAGGTGGAAGTGAAACTGCACATTCGCCAGTGAATTATTTTTGCCCCAGGGTGCGATTAAGCCGTTCAGAACAAAGTATCATGGCCAAAAGAAGCAGACCTAAAAATGCAGGCAAAAGGCCTATGTAAAAAATATCGGCCAAGACACCGAAAAAAGGCGGTATCAGAAAACTGCCCATATACGCACCGGCCATCTGCATACCGATGACGGCCTGAGAGTTTTCACGGCCGAAGCGGTAGGGGGTGGCGTGGATGATGCAGGGGTAAATGGGCGCACAACCCAGACCCATGATACAAAGCCCTACGGCGGTGAAAAGCGGGGAGCTTGTTGGCAGTGCAAGTAGTATTACCCCGAGGGCTATTGTCATAAGTCCTGCCCTAATCATGGTTTTATCGGTAAATTTTCCGGCTACAAATCCCGAGAGAAAACGCCCCAGTGTTATGCCACCGAAGAAGAGTGCCGAGAGTTCGGCGGCCTGCTCGGGTGGCAGTTGGCGGTGCTCGGTCATAAAAGAGGCCGACCAGACCCCAATACTACTCTCCACCCCTATGTAGGCCATAAATGTTATAAGGGTGAGTTTTACACCGCGGATTTTGAGGATTTGAGAGATGGTAAGATGTGGGGAGGTTGTGGGGGTAGGGGTATCGGGGGATATATCGGATTTCCACAGGGGTAGGCTACAAAGAAGGCCTACCGCAAGTATACCCTGTACGATCCCCACGGCGGTATATCCTCCCGACCAACCGAGGTCGGTGGCCAGCATATGCCCCATGATATAGGGGCCGAGTATGGCACCCACCCCCCAAAAGCAGTGTAGCCAGCTCATGTGGCGGGGGGAGTAGTGTAGGGCTACATAGTTATTGAGTGCGGCATCGACCGCCCCCGCCCCAAGGCCAAACGGCACCGCGCACAGGCATATGAGAAGGAATGAATCAGAGAGGGCAAAACCGAACATGGCCATAGCGGTGGCAAGTGTACTGATTCCTGTCACAAGCCCTGCCCCAAAGCGTGATGTTATGCGATGGGATAAAAGGCTGGAGAGAATTGTGCCCAGTGCAATAATGCCCGAGATTATACCGGCGTAGGACAAATCGACCGACAGGTCATTTTGCATAACCGGCCAGGCCGACCCCAAGAGTGCATCGGGCAGACCCAGACCTATAAAGGCGGCATAGATAATTGCCAAAAGTAAAGTGCACATAGAAAATCTCCCACACTAAAAATAAAAATTAATTATATGAGAGGGATAGGGTGCGTCAAAACATCCCATCCATCACACAAGAATTATAAAACATCTCTCGTTAAGTTACAATCGGGCGTGACAAAAATTTCCCTCAAAATTTGACATAATGAATATAAAATAAAAAGATATTTGTATTAACAGCATTTAAAAGAGCTCATTATTATATATTATGAAGATAATTTTGCTAAATATCAGTATATTATATATGATTTAGACAAAAAGCTGTCGTTTGGGGCAGTTGTGAGCGATATTTTATATTAAAAATACTATATATCCCATATCGTAGAGAAAAAAACCGAAAATATTAGCATATGATGTATAAGGCATATTGTTACTATATGCCTTATGCTGACGCAGGGTGGTTTTTTAAGGTAAAGTCAAGTGGTTTTTTGTCGAAAAGCGGGGTAGAGAGGTGTAGAAATTTAGCCCACAATTTTATGGAATATTATGTCAAAATTGCACTTGAAATTGCAGGCTTAATTTGGTAATATTTGGGCGTGAAGATAAATGGTATTCACTCGGGCGCCCTCCAGCAACACTCGGCATTTGAGTGGATATAATTTTTTAAATACTAAGGAGGAGATGTTTATGAGTAAAAAAACGACTGTGTTGATTACTGAGGAATCCAAGGAATTTCGAGACAAGCAAGAGAGTGTTCTAAGATCGTTTGGTATTGAACTGATTGGTGCGCCCAAGGATGGGAAAAATGTGTTGGAACTTGTAAGGGAACACCACCCGGCAGTGGTTGTCATGGATGTATTCATGCCTCATATGGATGCTATCGGTGTAATCGCTGAGCTGAAAAAATCAGCATTCGCACCCCTTCCCGTGTTTATGACCCAGTCGACATTCGACAATCAATTTTTAGAATCTGAGCTGTTTCGGGCAGGTGTGGACTATCACTTTCTAAAACCGTTTGATCTGCATATGCTGGGCGAGCGCATAGTGCAGATTGCGGGGATCAAGAAGGAAGAGCACAATGCATTTATGGGGCGTGGTAGCGAGCTGGACTTAGAGGTGATGGTAACCGATATTATTTTGCAAATTGGTGTGCCTGCCCACATAAAGGGTTACCACTATCTGCGCAACTCGATAATCCTTGCTGTCAAAGACCCCGAGATCATAAACTCCATAACCAAGATACTTTACCCCACCGTGGCCAAGATGAATAACACCACCTCCTCGAGGGTGGAGCGAGCCATCCGCCACGCCATAGAAGTGGCTTGGGACAGGGGTGATGTGGACGTGCTAAATTCCTACTTTGGTTACACCATACACAACCTGCGGGGCAAGCCCACAAACAGCGAGTTTATCGCCATGATAGCCGACAAAATCCGCCTGCGCCTGAAAAACAAAAAGACTTCGGATGATAACTACAACAAATAGCATAGACAAAAAGCCCTCCACTCGGGGGGCTTTTTAAATTAGCAATGAGGAGTGAGCAATTAGTAATTAAGGGCTAAGGTCAAGGGCGTATAGGCACTATGTTGTACCGTGCCCTGCGCTTTTTCGCTTATGCGGCAGCTTTGGGCGCACGTACATCAGCCCGAGACTGGGGGGCGGTCACGGGCATGAGTACGCCCACCCAAAACTACCCCCTAACCCAAAAATCGTAGCGCAGATATAATAATGTCTATACGCTTAAATTTTTTATAAAATAGTCGATATAGGGTATAAGGTTATACAAGTATGGGAGGGGGAAATTATGGCAATTAGCGCAATAAATAATAACTTTATGGCGATAATGCCCCTAAAAACAGAATTTGCGCCTAAAAAGCTAAGTGAGGGCACACCACTGGGGGCAGTGAATGAAAACGGAAGATTTGACACGGTTAAGCTTAGTATCAGTGCAAAAGAAACAAATCCAAGTGTAAAGCCACTGGAAATTACCCATGAGCCACTAAAAAAGGTGGATTTATCACGTTATGAGGGAACATGGGCAGTAACTATTTATGCTGATGGCACAATAGATGACCCTATGGCAGATTATAATCGTTCACAAGGGAATTATCGCACTGACTTGTGGAGAGAAATTTTAGATATGAATAGTGTGAGTGGTGTGTATGACGAGGCTCTTTCAAGTGGCATGTCAAAGGAACAAGCATGGGAAACTCAATCACAAGCATACAGTGAACATATGAGCAAATATGCGATGGAAGCATTCGATCTTACATTCGAGTTGATCCCACCCAATGAAAATGCAACCGGCGAGATAATCGATTATTCCGATGTATATGACAAAAACGGGAAGCTCAAAGCACCTGCAAAAGTCAGCCCGGCGCAGTATCGGGAAAATTTGCAAAGCATGATTGAAAATGTGATGACAATTTTACAATCAAATCAAAACAAATACCCCAATCTATACGGAACTCACTTTGGTAATAAATAGACATAACCACCCGCCACTAACAATGGCGGGTGGTTTTCATTTTTTCCTACATTTTTCATTGTATTAGATGTGAAATCATGCTATAATAATTTGCGGCAAGTCATAATTTGGAAAATATCATTTGGAGGACGGCCATGAAAGAACTTAAAAACAAAATAGTGGTCGTCGTGGGGCATTACGGCAGTGGCAAGACCAATTTTGCCGTGAATTTGGCACTGCACAGAGCCGACGCGGGGCAGACGGTCACCATGTGCGATTTAGATGTTGTCAACCCTTACTTTCGTTCATCGGATTTTTCGGATATGCTCATAGAGCGTGGGGTGGAGATCATCGCCCCCGCCTTTGCAGGCAGTAATCTTGACGTGCCGGCGCTCACAGGGGCGCTCGACGGTGCAATCGGTGGACAGAGAGGGCTTGTGATAGATGTCGGTGGGGATGACGTGGGCGCTACGGCACTCGGTCGATATGCCGCCCGCATTTTGCAGGAGACGGCCACTGTGGTGTATGTTGTCAACCCACATCGCCCCGAAACCGCCACACCACAGCAGGCTTTGGAGGTACTGCGGGAGATAGAAACCGCCTCCCATTTAAAAGCCACCCATATAGTCGCTAATCCAAACCTTGGCACACAAACCACCCCTGAGATTGTATGCGGGTCGGTCTCATATATGCAGGAACTTTCAAGGCTTTGTGCCCTACCCATAAGTTGCACCGCAGTGGATAAAACCATCATAGACAAAGTGAGTGGAAATATTGCAGGTGAAGTCATGGCGGTGGACGTGTTTGTAAAACCACCATGGGCAGTTAGAGAATAGAGATATAGAGAATAGCTAGATCATTATGGAAAATAAGTGGGATAAGATATCCTATTTATATTATAAATCGTTGTTTTCCACACTGTATAGGGGGTGGAAGACAGGGCAGATAACGGCTATCATATATGCTGTTTTGTGCCTTATCACAGCAGAAAGGAATGGTCACAGACATGGCAAAAATGACAGTGAACGAAACGGTATGCAAGGGATGTGGGCTATGTGTCAGCGTATGTCCCAAAAAGATTATACTTCTGGCCAAAGGTCGCCTGAACGCCAAGGGCTATAATCCCGCAAATGTAGAGGATCAAGCGGCCTGTATAGGCTGTGGCATGTGTGGCATAATCTGCCCCGACGCCGCAATAACGGTGGAAAAATAAATAATGCAAGCATTATTTATTCGTGCATCTGCCATAGGCAGGCACATCTAAATAATTAAGAGCCATGCAGATGCACTTTTATTTAGATGCCGCCCTACGGGCATGGCGAATTTATATTAGCAAAGCTAATATAAACATAACACCACGGCCGACTTTTCGGCATTTAAGGAGGTAAAGACAGTTATGTCAGAACGAGTATTGGTAAAGGGTAACGAGGCATTGGCCGAGGCCGCAGTACGTGCGGGATGTCGCCACTTTTTCGGTTATCCCATAACCCCCCAAACAGAGGTTGCGGCCTATATGGCTCGCAAGATGCCTAAAATCGGCGGGGTCTATTTGCAGGCAGAATCGGAAGTTGCGGCTATAAATATGGTGCTTGGTGCGGCCGCCGCAGGTGTGCGTACCATGACATCTTCCTCATCGCCCGGCATATCGCTTAAAACAGAGGGTATTTCCTACATAGCCGGTTCGGATTTACCCTGTCTTATCATTAACATTCAGCGTGGCGGCCCCGGTCTTGGTGGCATACAGCCCTCACAGGCCGACTACTGGCAGGCCACCCGCGCCCCCGGTCATGGCGATTTGCATATCCTTGTCTTTGCACCCAACACGGTGCAGGAGATGGTGGATATGGTCTACCGCGCCTTTGAATTGGCCGAGACCTACCGTATGCCGGCCATGATTTTGGCCGACGGACTTCTGGGTCAGATGATGGAACCTGTAAGTTTCCCCGAGAATGACGACGTAAAAATCTCGGATAAACCTTGGGCAGTCAACGGCCACGAGGGCAAGCGTGAGCACAACATCGCAAATT
The DNA here is from genome assembly GCA_964370005.1 of uncultured Oscillospiraceae bacterium. Classification (GTDB taxonomy): domain Bacteria; phylum Bacillota; class Clostridia; order Oscillospirales; family Ruminococcaceae; genus Heteroruminococcus. The sequence continues at coordinate 2,730 of CAYJGR010000015.1, read as the reverse complement.
CGCTCTACCTCAACCCCGCAATGCTTGAGCAAAAGGTGCGTGAGCGTTTTGAGCGGTATGAAATTATAAAGCAAAAAGAGACCATGGCCGAGGAATATCTGATGGATGATGCACAGTATGCTATCGTGGCCTACGGTGCGACCTCTCGTATCGCTAAGGCCGCCATCGGCATGGCTCGTGAGCAGGGCATAAAGGTGGGGCTTATCCGTCCTATAACCCTGTGGCCTTTCCCCGACAAGGTTGTGGCAAAATATAAGGATCAAGTCGATAGTTTCATGAGCGTAGAAATGAGCATGGGACAGATGGTGGACGACGTGCGTCTGGCCCTGGACGGTGCAAAGCCTGTATCTTTCTTTGGACGCACAGGCGGCATAATCCCCACCCCCGCCGAGGTATTTGAGGCGATTAAGCAAATGGGAGGTGCAAAGTAATGGCAGTTGTATACGAGAAACCCAAGGGACTTACCGATAAGCCCCTACATTACTGCCCCGGTTGTACCCATGGTATCATTCATAAGTTGGTGGCTGAGGCGCTGACCGAATTGGGTGCCGAGGGTAAAGCTGTGGGTGTTGCACCTGTTGGATGTTCGGTGCTTGCCTATGACTACTTCTCTTGCGACATGGTGCAGGCTCCCCACGGACGTGCCCCCGCCATTGCAACAGGTCTTAAAAGAGCACTACCCGAGGGTGTTATATTCACATACCAAGGAGACGGCGACCTTGCCGCCATCGGCACCGCCGAGACGGTACATGCTGCCACCCGTGGTGAGAACATCACCGTTATATTTGTAAATAATGCCATCTACGGCATGACAGGCGGCCAAATGGCCCCCACCACCCTGTCGGGTCAGGTTACCCAGACCAGTCCCTACGGCCGTGACGTGGCCACCGCAGGCTATCCCATCCGTGTATGTGAGATGCTCTCGACCCTCGACGGCGTGGCCTATGCCGAGCGTGTGTCGGTCGATAGCGTGCCCAACATCCGCAAGGCAGGGACAGCCATCAAGAAAGCCTTCAAGACCCAAACAGAGGGCAAGGGTTTTACAATCATAGAGGTGCTCTCGACCTGTCCCACAAACTGGGGCATTACACCTGTGGATTCGCTTGATTGGCTTCGTGACAATCTGATGCCCTATTACCCACTTGGTGTTTATAAAGACAAAACAGGGGAGGGTGATAAGTGATGACCAAGCATATGTTATTTGCAGGATTTGGCGGACAGGGTGTATTGTTTGCCGGAAAAATGGCGGCCTATAGTGGCATGATGGACGGTAAAGAGGTGTCGTGGCTTCCCTCATACGGTCCTGAGATGCGTGGCGGTACAGCCAACTGTAGCGTTTGTGTATCGGATGAGCCGATTGCCTCACCCTTGGTGGTGGCCCCCGATGTATTGGTGGTTATGAACAACCCCTCGTTTGATAAGTTTATAGATGCAGTGGCATCCGGTGGTATTGTGGTGGCCGACAGCTCGCTGGTTGATCATAAGACAGATCGCACCGACATCTCGGTGTTCTATGTACCGGCCACAACGCTTGCAGACGAGAAAGAGCTTTACACACTGGCCAATATGATACTTATGGGCAAGCTGATAAAGGAAACAGGCTTTACCACACTCGACTGCCTGAAAAAAGCCTTTGAAAAGACCATCCCTTCAAGCCGTGCACATCTACTTGATGGCAATATAAAAGCAGTGACACTCGGCATGGAACAAAACTGACATATTATAGAGAATTAAAATCCCACCCTCGCATATTGTGTGAGGGTGGGTAAATTTTGGAGCGTATACCCCAAAATCTTGTTTGCGGGGCGTGGTCGCAAGGCGCATAACGCCTGCGGCCAATACCCCGTGGTTCAAAATACGCCAATATTCAGTGCAAACGCGGTAACATTGGAGTGATGAACCGAGCTTATTATGTGCATGGGTGTGATTTATATGCGCAAAAATTTGCAGAAAATAATGGCTATAAATTTTGATGATGTTTTAGGGCAAAGGTCAAGGGCATAGGGGGGGCAATGTGGGTGCGCCCACCCCGCTTTTCCGTGTGGGGGGCAGTTTCGGCGTGAACGTACAACAGCCCGCGACCAAAGGACGCTCACGGGCAACCGTACGCCCCCACCAAAACCACCCCCCACCCAAAAAAACGTGGCGGGGTTATGTTTAATGTCTGCCCTACGGCGGGCGATTCGTGAATCGCCCCTACCATCTAATTCCTAACTCCTCATTCCTAATTTTTATTGCAACCCTCCCCATGTTGCCCAACAAACAACCACGATTTTACTGCAAAGTTCATGCAAACACACCAAAGAAATCTCCTAAATTATGGGATAGCTGTCGTTTTCGAAAGGTTTCACGGTTTTCATTGAAATTCGGGCTTTAGTGTTGTATAATATAACCAAGTCGCAAAAATACGACGCAACACAAAAAGGAGATTTAAGCAAAATGAAAAAGAGCCTAAGAAAAATGCTTGCTTTAATGCTTGCCATGGCACTATCGCTGACCATGTTGCAGGGGGTGGCGTTTGGGGCGGATTATACCGATGCGAATGGTGTAAAGTACACAATCAATGCTGGCACAACAACCGCATATGTGTCCGACTGTGATAATAATAGCCTCCCAACAGGTGGAGCAATCTCCATCCCTGCGAAGGTGACCATAAGCGGAACAGAATGCACCGTAACCTCAATTGGGAATAATGCATTTCAGGGTTGCACCAACCTCACCTCGGTCACC
>CAYJGR010000014.1:16191-32793 GCA_964370005.1 uncultured Oscillospiraceae bacterium | reverse complement strand
TGATACTTCCCACCATAATCGAAATCGGCCAAAGTGCCATACAAGCCGTACCCGATAGCTATTATGACGGTGCACTGGCTCTTGGAGCTACCCACGAACAGGCCACGTTTTTTGTGGTACTGCCTGCGGCCAAAAGCGGTGTGATTGCGGCTATAACCCTCGGCATCGGCCGTGCCATTGGCGAGACCATGGCCGTTGTTATGGTGGCGGGCAATCAGGTGGTGGTGCGTGCCCCCCATGAAGTGCTTATGGGTGTGCGAACCCTCACCGCCAATATCATAACCGAAATGGCCTACGCCGAAGGTCTACACCGTGAAGCCCTAATTGCAACAGGTGTTGTATTATTTATATTTATCCTCATTATTAACTTTGTTGTATCAATACTTAAAAGGAAGGCCGGCGCATGACTTCTAAATTACTGAGATGGATAACCTATACCACCGCCGCCGTCACATTTAGCATACTTATTTTTCTTGTGGCGTATATACTTGTGATGGGGGTACCCAACTTAAAACCCTCCATGTTTGCATGGGAGTACACCAGTGACAACGTGTCGCTCATACCGGCCTTTGTCAATACCATCATTATGACCCTGTTTGCCCTGCTTATCTCGGTGCCACTCGGTGTAGGTTCGGCCATATATTTGGTGGAGTATGCAAAACCCGGTAGCAAGCTTGTACGTATTATCCGCACCACCACCGAGACACTCTCGGGCATACCCTCCATTGTTTACGGCCTGTTTGGTATGCTCTTTTTTGTCACATACCTTGGGTTTAACTACTCCATGATTGCCGGTGCGCTGACATTGTCCATTATGATACTACCCCTTATAATGCGTTCCTCCGAGGAGGCACTTATAGCGGTATCGGATACATTCCGTGAAGGCAGTTTTGGACTGGGTGCAGGACGACTGCGCACCACATTTCGGGTGGTACTGCCCAGTGCGGCCAACGGAATTTTGGCCGGTGTAATACTCGGCGTGGGGCGTGTGGTGGGTGAAACCGCCGCTCTGATATACACAAGTGGCACCATGCCCCAAATCCCCGGCATCTCGGACAACACAAATCTTCTGATGTCCAGCGGACGCACATTGTCGGTGCATATGAAGGTGCTGTCGGGTGAGGGTATACACATAGGCGAATCTTATGCTACGGCCGTGGTACTGCTTATCTGTGTTATAGGCATAAATGCACTTGCGGCCGGGATTGCCAGAAAGGTAAAGTCTAACTAAATGCTGACTTAAAAACATGGCATACATATGACCATTTTTTATGGTTGTTTTATGTCTTTGGCTGAAAGGAATGGTCATATAGATGTATAAAATAGATGTAAAAAACCTCAATTTGTGGTACAATGATTTTCAGGCACTACACGATGTGGATTTGCCCATAAGACAAAACGAGATAACCGCCTTTATAGGCCCCTCGGGTTGTGGTAAATCGACACTGCTTAAAACTATAAATCGCATGAATGACCTTGTGGCGGGATGTCGTACCACAGGCGCAATTATGATGGATGGCAACAATATTTTGGATACCGCCACCGATGTAAACACCCTGCGCCGCAGTGTGGGCATGGTATTCCAAAAGCCCAATCCCTTCCCCATGAGCATTTATGACAACATAGCCTATGGTCCCAGAACCCACGGCATAAAAAAACGTGTACAACTCGATGAGATTGTCGAGAAGGCACTGCGGGGTGCGGCAATATTTGAAGAGGTCAAGGACAGGATGAATAAATCCGCCCTTGGGCTGTCGGGTGGTCAGCAACAGAGGTTGTGTATTGCTCGTGCCTTGGCGGTACAACCCGATATACTGCTCATGGATGAGCCTACCAGCGCACTTGACCCTATTTCGACAGGTAAAATCGAGGAATTGGCTGTCGAGCTTAAAAAGGATTACACCGTGGTGATAGTCACCCATAATATGCAGCAGGCCACACGAATATCCGACAGCACAGCATTTTTCCTGCTTGGTAAGGTCATAGAACATGGCGAAACCGATGAGATATTCTCTAATCCCAAAGACAAGCGCACCGAGGATTACATCACAGGGAGGTTTGGATAATGAGAGCATATTTCGATCAGCAATTGGAGCGACTTAATACCATGCTCACCGAGATGGGGGCACTTGTCGAGACGGCTATTTCCCGTGCGGTGTATGCATTGGAGCATGGCGACCGTGAATTTGCACGTCAAGCCATACAATTTGACAAACAGATAGACGAAAAGGAACAGACCATAGAGGCATTGTGTCTGCGCCTGCTGTTGCAACAACAACCGGTCGCCGGCGATTTGCGTGTGATCTCTTCGGCGCTTAAAATGATCACCGACATGGAGCGCATAGGTGACCAAGCGGCCGATATCGCTGAAATCACAAGTCATTTGGCCGAGAGTGGCAACGTACAGGTGTGGAACTCGGCGCATATACATCGCATGGCGGTTGAAACTATCGGTATGGTGACCGAGAGTATAGATGCATTTGTGCGCAAGGATTTGGAGCTTGCCAAAGCCGTGGTTAAAAGGGATGATATAGTGGATGATTTATTTGTGGCTGTGCGTGCCGATCTTATCTCTATGATAAACCAAAGTCCTGCCGACGGCGAACAAGCATTGGATTATCTTATGATTACAAAATATTTTGAGCGCATAGGTGACCACGCCACCAATATTGCCGAGTGGGTTATATTTTCAATCACAGGCGAGCACTTTTCACTCGAGGCCTAAAGTGTAAAAACAAAAGAAATACAACTTTAAGTATAAAATGGAGAATGAAGATGTACAGAGTTTACATGGTTGAGGATGATGAAAATATCGGGGAGCTTGTCAGCTATGCGCTGGACAACGCCGATATAAAGACCACGGTGTTTGACTGTGCAAAAGCCTTCTGGGAGGGTTATGACAAACAACAACCCGACATGATTTTGCTGGACATAATGCTTCCCGGGGAGGATGGGGTTGAGATACTCAGCCAGCTGGGGGAGAGGCAAAATCGCACACCGGTCATAATGCTTACGGCCAAGGGTAGTGAGCTTGACAAGGTGCGGGCACTGAATTTGGGTGCCGATGATTATGTCACAAAGCCGTTTTCGGTCATGGAGCTGACCGCCCGTATAAATGCGGTACTGCGTCGTGCCGGCACCACCCAAAAGCTTTTGCGCATAGGTGAAATTGAGATAGACCTACCCGCTGTTCGTGTGAGTGTGGGTGGGGAGCGGGTGGAACTGACCCGCAAAGAATACGAGATGCTACTGCTCATGGCCAAGAATGTTGGCAATGTTGTCACCCGTGACACAGCCATGAATGTGGTGTGGGGCTACACCTATGAGGGTGAAAGTCGCACAATTGACATTCATATAAACTCCCTGCGAAATAAGCTTGGAGGAGCGGGTGAGCAAATAAAGACAGTGCGAGGCATCGGATATAGGTTGGAGGAAGTTTGAAAATAAATTTCAAACTTATATTTTATAAACCGTTTTTCTCGTCACTTACGTGACAGCCGAAAAACATGCCATATTTATGACCATTTTTATGGTTGTTTTGTGATGCAAAGAAAGGAATGGTCATAAAATGAAAAGACGAATTTTTGCATACATGTTCGCTATATCTATAATTACCACGACGGTGCTCAGTGGGCTTACATTTGGGCTTTTTGTCGCCCAAACTCCCGACAAAGCCCGTGAGGAACTGCGGGACACCCGCATAACCGTCATACATCCCGACGGCACGGTGGTGTTTGACAGCGATAGCGACACGACAGAGAACCACGCCGATCGCCCTGAAATTCAGGATGCCATCACATATGGTGTGGGTGAGGCCTCAAGACATTCCGACACATTGGGGGAGACTACATATTACTACGCTCTGCGTATGGCAAACGGCGATATTGTACGCATTGCCAGTCCGTCGTCGAGCGCCTATGATTGGCTATATTTTGTCTTACCGCTGCTACTGGTGGGGGCATTGGCCTCGATATTGGTGTCGATACCGGCCACAGTGTTTTTGACCAATCGTCTTGTAAATCCCATAGCAGGTGTCGATCTTGATCGTCCCGAAACATTACCATTTGATGAGCTTGCCCCATTTATGAAGCGTATTTCGGCCGAAAAGGCGGCACTCAAGCAGGTGGCGGATGAACTTAGGGAGCGCAATGATACCATAACATCACTCACTGCTAATATGCAGGAGGGACTGCTCATTATGGATGTGGATTGCAACATCCTTTCGGCCAACTCCTGTGCAACCCGAATATTTGGGATAGCCGAGCCGGTGGGCAAGAATCTGATAGCGGTCACGAGGAATTTGGAGCTTATCAGTGCTGCAAAGTCAGCCGCCGAGGGCAAAAGACAGGATATAAAGATGACTATAGGGCCGCAGGTGTTCGACGTGCTGCTCAGTCCGTCGGGTAGCGGTGGCCGACGTGGGGTCATAGCATTTTTTATGGATATAACCGAGCGATTGGCCGCACAGCGTCAACGCCATGAATTTACCGCAAATGTAAGCCATGAGCTTAAAACCCCGCTGACTACCATAAGCGGTTTGGCCGAGCTTATGCAGAGTGGAAATGTACCAAAAGAGGATATAACAGCCTTTTCGGGCAAGATATATGACCAATCGGCACGACTGTGCAGACTTATTGAGGATATTATTCGATTGTCCGAGCTGGACGAGGGGGCATTGCAGGCACGCTTTGAGCCGGTCGATTTATATGTGTTGGCACAGCAGGCACAGGGGCGTTTTGAAGACACCATGAGCCCACCGCCCAATATAGTTGTGAGCGGTGAGAGCTGTGTTGTACGTGGTGATGAGGTTATGTTGGGCGAACTGCTTGACAACCTACTGACCAACGCCATCAAGTACGGCAAGCCCGAGGGGGAAATCACCGTAGGTGTGAGAAGAGAAGGTGAATTTGCCGTGATGAGTGTGCGGGATGAAGGTATCGGAATAGCCACCGAACACCTTGAGCGTGTGTTTGAGCGTTTTTACAGGGTGGACAAATCCCGTTCCAAACGCACGGGCGGCACAGGACTTGGCCTTGCCATCGTCAAACACGTGACACAACTCCACGGCGGAAACGTTGGGGTGGAGAGTGTCGAGGGGCAGTACAGCGAATTTTATTGCAGGTTGCCGTTAATTAAGGGGTAAATCCCCGCCGTATAGAAATAAAACCGGTGCTATCGAGGTTGATAGCACCGGTTTTGGTGTATACGGATGAATATAAGTAAAAGCGATATATTTTATTTTTTCGAAATCCTACGATAAACCAGCACCGAACCGACCGACAACAGCGCTGTTATACCCAGCGAGAGCACAAAGGCGGGGGAGGTGGGGTCGGAGGCCGACTCGCCTAAAATGGTGGCGGCAAGCAAACTTGGTAGCACCCCGAGGAGTGAGCCGGTGATGAAGTGGGTAAATCGCATGGATAGGCCACCCAGAACTATGCTGACCACATCGAGGGGCAATATGCCCACCACCCGCGCCAAAAAGGCCGAGAAAAAGGCGTTTTTGCGCAGCAGACCGAGGAGGGTTTTGGCCTTGGGGTAGCGGGCGGTCAGCTCTTCGTGGGGTATGGGCAAAAAACAGCCCACGAGATAGCCCACACAGAGTCCGAGTGTCGTACCTACTACGTTTACAATTATAGCCTGTGGGAGTGGGAATATCAGACCTCCCACGACATGTAGCAGGGTGAGCGGGAAAACGATGGACAGCGATTTGAGCAGATAGAACAGGCACAGTAGTAGGGCGGCCAGCCATAGGTTGGGCGGGATGTACTCAAGTAGTTGTTCGGCCGACATATCCCGAAAGCGCCACAACAAAGCCGACGCAATACCGGCGATCCCCAAAAGGGCGACAAGTTGTAAAATATAGCGTTTAGAGAATTTCACAAATATAACCATGCCTTTCTATAGGGGCACAAAATAAACGGCGATTATTTTTCATCACGGCGGGTATACACCAAATCGACAATGCCGTTGTAGGAGCGGGTGGACTCGAGGGCAAACCGCTTTGCCACCCCCTGCGAGAAGAGCGAAACCCCTTGCCCCAGCAGGCAGGGTATAACGCTGAGGTGGTAGCGGTCAATACAGTCGTCGGCCATGAGCTGTGCGGCAAGATTTGCCCCACCGCAAATCCAGATGTCCCCGCCCTGTCCCTGTCGCAGTTCTGCGATGAGGTCGGCGGGGTTTTGATTTGTAAAGGTGATGTCATGGGTATTGTCCACAGATTTGCGGGTCAAAACATAGCTGTGCATACCCTCATAGGGCCAGACATCGGGGGAAAGTTCCCGCACAATCTGATCATAGGTGGTATATCCCAAAATGACGGTATCCACCCCCGCTATAAAGTCGGGGTAGCTACCCATGTTTTCGGGGTCACTACCATCCCCGCCCAGCCAGCCCACCCCGCCGGATTTGTCGGCCACATATCCATCGAGACTCATGGCGATATAGAGAACTACGTTGCGCATAATTTAGGTGCTCCTTTTAAATGGTTTTGATGTTCATCCAATTGTCAACCAAACCCATATGTTTGTAAATTTGATTTCTGCTAATTTGAGGGGTTTCATTAAGAAGTCTATCTATCAAGGCGTTAAGCTCATTGCACAGCGAAGAAAAATCATCTTCACCGAGCAAATATTTCAAGGTGATTATTACAGCGAAAAGGTCATTTTTCCCCTTTTTGTAGCCCCCTTTTGTCTTTGGTAGGGCTAAATTGTTGTGTGCCGGCATATCTGCAATCATAGTGGGCTTAAAATTACAATCATAAAACCGTTCATTATGTGCGCAAACATTGCGAGCCATAACTAAAACCCTAAGCATATTTATCAAAGTTCCCTCATTTACATGTTCAAATTCCTTGCTGATATCTGCTTGAGAATTTTGGTTTAGAAAGCTATACATTTTTGAGACTTGTCCCAGTGTCAATGCCTTCATCATAGCCCAAAGTGGAACATTCTTATTTTTACTCTTTTGGTGTGCAATATATTTAAGATTTTTTGGATTTTTAATTTTTTCAGCCAGCACCTGTACAAATTCATTTATTTCAGTTTGAAGCCTTGGGCAATAGTTATAGCTATTTACATTCAAGTATTTACTTTCTTCAATTCCATTTCTCTCGCAAAAACTGTAAGATATCAATGACTTTATGTGCATCTCAACCTTGACTATGTATCTTAAAAATAAAAACCTTAAATCATTGTCAAAATTATAAAGAACATATATATCCTCTATTCGAGTATGCAACTTATACAGGCCGTACGCAGTCTTAAACAGTGGTTTATATCCGTTGATTAGTCCAAAGTAACTGTTTTCACGCAACAATTTTACCGCATTCTCTGTATCATCAATAATCAAATTCTTTTCATCGGTCAGTTTTTTAATTTGTTCCTCATAGGTCAAAAACGGCTTTTTTATCGGGCTGAGAATTGCGCTACTCATAAATTCACATCCTCTCATAAAGTAACAGAAGGGCTCCCATGGGAGCCCTTCACGGTCGCAGGCCTCACGGGTTTCTGCAACACAGTCACTGATACAATAGTAGCATGATAATCCCTGTCTGTCAAGGTTTACGACACTACAATCAGTAATATTATATGCCAATAATCAAGAATTAAACACAGGTCATTACTCTTTTTCAAGCACAACAAAAGACACAAACGTTTCTTTATGTAAATAATTCTCAAGTTTGGGGTCAACGTCCACCGTCTGTGGATTCATCTGCGAAATTGTCCAGCCCTCTTCCAACAACTGATTGACACGTACAAAGTACTTATTCTCATTGATATCTTTTTGCTCGGTGTAATCCCTGCTGTTGCTAATATAAACAATCTTTTGCATAATGTGACCCTCCTATAAAAATATGAACAATCTGTAGGATTATTTATTATTTCAAAAAATCCTTCGTATTTCTACGAAGGATTTTTTTGGCGGAGATGAAGGGATTTGAACCCTTGCGCCAGTTTCCCGACCTACTCCCTTAGCAGGGGAGCCCCTTCACCAACTTGGGTACATCTCCATAAGTGACGGAGTAAATTGTACCACAATTATCATTTAAATACAACCCTTAAATGGAAATATTTTTTATAAATTAGGCGAATTTCTCAATGTTCTGGGTCGGCATCGGCCTACAGTCCTACATGCTTTTCAGACGTGGGATATACTTTTCTTTATACATATCATAGTAGCGGGCGTAGTCGGGGGTTTCGCCCTTGTGTAGGCGGTGCAGGTAGTCATGCTGCTCTATCGCCTTGTTGTTGAGCATCTGCTCCTTCTTGGCCAGCAGTAGCACGCCAATATTTGAGCAGTAATCCGATACCTTCTCAAGTCCCGCTATGGTTTCAACAAAGGGGAAAGCCGCCTCAATGGTGCAATTGCCCTTTTGCAGACGTGCTATATGAAGACTCTTGAGAGTCTCCTCCACCTGATCAATGACCTCTTCAAGCGGTTCGATACGGGCGGCAATTTCGTAATCTTCATCACGGAAAGCCTGTATTGAAAGATTGACAATCTCATCCACCGCCTCAAAAACAAGGCGCAATTCTTTTTTGGCACTGTCCGAGAAAGTAAGACTACTCTGGTGAAGACCTTGGGCACGTTGGGCAATGTTTTCGGCTTGATCGGCTATGCGTTCAAATTCACTTGTTATATGCAGTAGCTCTGATATGCGGGTACTCTCGGAATGATTAAGCTCCCTTTTGGACAGCTCGACAAGATAATTCTCAACCCTATCCTGCATCCTGTCGATGGTGTGCTCACCCTCCATGATCCGCTCCATCACTTTATGGTCAAACTTCTCAAATAAACCGGCTGCATGACGCATGTTTTCCAGTGCTCGTTCACCCATAACACAGGCGGCCTTTTCAACATGCTCAATGGCAAGGCCGGGAGATAACATGATGCGGTCGTCCAAATTGGCAATGTCACGTGTCTCGGCTGTCTCGGTATCACTCTCTCTAAACAGAATATACACAATTTTTTCGAGCAGTCCTGCAAGTGGAATGAACATAAGGGTGACTACCACGTTAAATATGGTGTGGAAGTTGGCTATACCGCCCGAGTCTATGGGATCGCCCCAAAAAGAAAATCCGACAAAAGCTTGGTAGGCATAGGTGCCCGTCAAGAAAATCAATGTGCCCAAGATGTTGAAGGTTAGATGGACAAAGGCGGTACGCTTGGCATTGCGAGAGGCGCCTATAGAGGCCATCATGGGGGTGACACATGTGCCGATATTTTGTCCCATAATTATAGGGAATGCAGCTGAAAATGTGATAACCCCCGTGGAGGATAGCGCCTGTAATATACCGACCGAGGCCGACGAGGACTGTATGACACAGGTGACAAGTGCACCGGTAAGCACGCCGAGCACAGGGTTTTGCATTGTGGCAAACATTTCGGCAAACTCGGGTAATTCACGCAAAGGGTGCACGGCCTCTTCCATCTGGAACATGCCGGTGAACAATACGCCAAAACCGAGAAGCAATTGGCCGATATCCCGTTTTTTATCACGGCGGGAGGTCATGAATAGGATTACACCCACAATCGCCATAAGAGGGGCGAGGGTGGAGGGTTTTAAAAATCGCAAAATAAAGTTGGAGGTCTCGAGCTGGGTGAGGCGCAGGATGTGGGCGGTGATGGTTGTACCGATGTTTGCACCCATTATCACCCCGATGGCTGGGCGCAGTTTAAGGATGCCGGCGTTGACAAGTCCCACCACGATGACGGTGGTGGCCGATGAGCTCTGCACCGCCGCTGTGACGATAGCACCGAGTAGTACGCCTCCCACAATGTTACTTGTAAATGTTTCGAGGATGTGTTCAAGCCGTCCGCCCGAAAGCTTTTCAAGGCCTGTACCCAAAACATGCATTCCGTATAGGAAAAGTGCCAGCCCCCCGGCGAGTGGGATTATTGAAAAAATATCCATTTAAAATCCTCCGCATACTATGCGATAACATAATTTTCTTCTATACAACCCTATTATATAACACTTCATAGAAATTTTACAATCAAGAAAATCGTCGTATATTTACCAAATTTTTGTATGGTTTGACATATTACAACAATACGTTTTGAAATTTGGGCAAAAAGAAAGCCGTATCACTTGTATTCGGTCATAATTTTAGGTAAAATTAAGGGGTCAGCAATGAAAAAATCCCCCGAAATGCTGGGGTAACAATGAAATGGAGATATGTTTTATGAAAGATATCATTTATTTGGGATGCGACGACTCGGGATTTGAACTAAAACAAAATATTATTGCGTATTTAAAAGAGAAGGGGCTTGAGTATAAGGACTGCGGATCGGACGAAACCCCTTCACGTTACCCTTACTATGCCGCAAAGGTGGCGGCGGCGGTATCACGTGGCGAGATAGCCCGAGGGATATTGATATGTGGCAGTGGTGTGGGTATAAGCATCGCCGCAAATAAATACAAGGGGGTACGTGCGGCGCTTTGTACCGATGCATATTCGGCAAGGCTTACCCGTCGTCATAACGATTCCAATATCCTTTGCCTTGGGGGCAGGATGCTTGGGGTATGGCAGGGACTGCGCATAGTTGATACTTGGCTACATACCGAATATGATGCAGGACATCATGAGGGGTCGCTGGAACTTATCCGTGAGATGGAGGCTTGCATGTTCGGCGATGAGGTATGGGAACCACAAGAACTACCCTATCCCGCATTCGATTGGAACCCGGATCAAGACCTGTAATTTAAAAAAAGTGGGTAAAATCAATTTTGCTTGTTGATTTTTTCACAAACTCCCATTATAATGGTATTCGTGGGAGATTTGGCAATTTTCTTGTAAAATCTCTACTGCCTTGTGTGTGCAAAAACAGCAAGTAGATATGTAAAGTTTTTGCCTGCACAAGGTAATTACAGGGAAATATGCCATTACATGAAAGGAGTCAAAAGAAACTATGACCAACAACAAGAACATTCTGAATTGGATCGACGAGATGAAAGCCCTTGTAAAGCCCGACAAGATGGTTTGGATTGACGGAAGTGAGGCACAACTTGATGCACTGCGTGCCGAGGCCTGTTCTACCGGAGAAATCCACAAACTTAATGAGGAGAAACTACCCGGGTGTTACTACCACAGAACCAACGTAAATGACGTTGCTCGTGTGGAGCATCGCACATTTATCTGCTCGCGTGATGAGCAGGATGCGGGTCCTACAAACCACTGGATGGATCCAAACGAAGCTTATGGAATGCTTAAAAAGCTGTTTGACGGTTCTATGAGTGGGCGCACCATGTATGTTATCCCCTACTCGATGGGCCCTGTAGGTTCGCCCTTCTCGAAGGTGGGCGTCGAGCTTACCGATTCCATTTACGTTGTACTGAATATGAACATCATGACCCGTATGGGCAAGGATGTGCTTGATAGCTTTGGCGATGAGAGCAACGATTTTGTGCGTGGACTGCATAGCCGTGCTACCATGAGTGAAGAAGAGAGATATATCTGTCATTTCCCCGAAGATAATGCCATTTGGTCTATCAACTCGGGTTACGGCGGTAACGTACTGCTGGGCAAAAAGTGCTTTGCACTGCGTATAGCTTCTTATCAGGGCAAGAATGAGGGTTGGATGGCCGAGCATATGCTTGTTCTGGGCATCGAAAATCCCAAAGGCGAGGTCAAGTATGTGGCCGCCGCATTCCCCTCGGCATGTGGCAAGACAAACCTTGCTATGCTTATTCCCCCCGAAGTTTATAAGAACAAGGGTTATAAAGTATGGTGTGTGGGCGATGATATTGCCTGGATTCGCAAGGGTAAGGACGGCCGTCTGTGGGCCTGCAACCCCGAGAATGGTTTCTTTGGCGTTGCCCCCGGCACAAACATGAAGAGCAATCCCAACGCCCTTATCTCGACCCAAAAGGACACCATTTTCACAAACGTTGTGCTTAACAAGGATGAAAACACCGTTTGGTGGGAGGGTCTGGACAAGAATCCTCCTAAGAATGCAATCGAGTGGAAGGGTAGTGATTGGGACTGCACCGACGGCAGCAAGGGCGCACATCCCAACAGCCGTTTCACCGCTCCCGCTAAGAACTGCCCCTGTATCAGCAGTGAGTTTGACAATGGTGAGGGTGTACCTCTTAGTGCAATCATCTTTGGTGGTCGTCGTGCCAAGACCGCACCGCTGGTTTATCAGGCAAGAGATTGGCAGCATGGTGTGTTTGTAGGTTCTATCATGGCATCCGAGACCACTGCCGCCGCCGCAGGCGCTGTAGGTGTTGTACGTCGCGATCCCATGGCTATGCTTCCCTTCTGTGGCTACCATATGGGCGACTACTTTGCACATTGGCTGAAGATGGGCGAGTCTGTGGGCGACAAGGCTCCCGAAATCTTTAACGTCAACTGGTTCCGTACCGATGATGAGGGCAACTTCATCTGGCCCGGATTTGGCGACAACATGCGTGTGCTGATGTGGATTATTGACCGCTGCGAAGGCAAGGCCGACGCTGTGGAAACCCCCATCGGTTACGAGCCCAAGGCCGAGGATATCAACATTGAGGGTCTGGATATCGACATCGATGTCGTGCGTGACCTGCTCAGCGTTGAGAAGTCCCATTGGCTTGAAGATGTCAAGGGTATCAAGGAGTTCTACGGCAAGTTTGGCGACCGTCTGCCCAAGGCTCTAAACGACGAGCTTGCAAAGCTTGAAAAGAATTTAGCATAAGCAAATAGATGCGATATAAACACCCCCCATCTGCAACATTTTGCAGGTGGGGGGTGTTGTTAGAGGATAGGGGACAGAAAAGGCTTTTAAGGTAAAGGACACCGCCAACGGCAAAACACCCGCCGGGTGGCGGGTGTTTGTTAAAACGGTTAATAACATTCAAACTGTAACTGGAAGGAAATTTGCTCTTGTCTTGCTGCTCTGTGAGTTTAGTATACCACGTCGGGGGCGGTCATTCATCCTTTTTGGATTAAAGGATGGTTACAAAGCAATTAAAATCACAAAAAAGCTGTTACAGTTTGCAATTTTAGAGCACAAAAGTATCAACTGACGTAATCTTCTATGCTTTTTATCAGCTCATCATAGCTATCGACATATATGCCCTGCTCGAGGGCTATGCGGTCGGCCTCGGGCAGATACTTTACATACACATCAAAAACCATCTCGGGTTGTTCCTGTCCATCAAGAAACACACCGAGCCGTCCCTCGTCGGTGCGCAGCCAATAGCCCGCCTGTGACTGCGACTGTGAGGAGGACTGCGACTGTGAAGCTTCGGAGGTGGGTGTGAGCGGTTGATAGACCGCCACAGGTGGTGTGAAGGTGGATGACTCGGATGTGGGGCTTTGAGATTGACTGTGGGAGATGGGGGGATCTACTTGGTTGTGGGTGCGGTCGTAGTTTGCTACCGATGCGCCAAGCACGCCACACATGACCATAGCTCCCAAAGTGACGGCAATTCGACTGTTCATGTTGCCCTCCCTTATGGTATATAGATATTGATGTGAGTTTGCCCAGAGTAATGTAGTTTATGCGAATTTGTAAATTTTGCGCACATTCATAAAAAAAACAACACTTTGAACACAAAATGTGCTATAATACCCTAGCGTGGGTTTTTATGCTTGTTTTGGGGCTAAACTTTAGCTACAATGCAATAAAATGTCCCAACCTGCGCACAATAAATACAGGGCAGATGGCCTATGCCAAGCCCTGAATGATACTTTTACATAAAGGAGGCGAATAGGACGAATGAAACATACGCCAAGACGCCCGTCCAATTCGTGGGATGACAATACGCCCGAAAATCGAGGCGGGGGTAAACCCGAGCGTGAGAAGTCGGGGAAATCCACAGGCCGAAAGGTGCTGGGCACGGTGGGGACGCTGCTTGCGTCTCTGTTTATGCTGTGTATAATCACAGGTTGTATTGTGGTATGTGTGCTGACGGTTTATATCCTACAGTACATGGGTACAGATACCGATGTCAGTCTTGATGATGTTGAGGCAAGTTACACCACTATAATGTATGCCCAAGATACTGCGAGCGGTGAATACTACGAGCTTCAGCGCATACATGGACAAGAGAACCGCATTTGGGCCGACTATGACCAATTCCCCGATAGCCTGATAAATGCCGCCATAGCCGCCGAGGATGAACGCTTTTTGTCTCACCAAGGTGTGGACTGGCAGCGCACAATTATGGCGGGGCTTAACATGTTCCTACCCATATATCCGAGCTTGCAGGGCGGCTCGACCATAACCCAACAGACCATAAAGAACATTACCGGCGATGATGCTGTGCGTGTTGATCGAAAGGTGAGGGAAATTTTCCGTGCGCTCAACCTGGAGCAGACCGCCACCAAGGAGCAGATATTAGAGGCCTATTTAAACACCCTTGCGCTGGCTAATAATACAAACGGCGTACAGGCGGCAGCCAACCTCTACTTCGATAAGGATGTTAGTGAGCTGACCATCGCCGAATCGGCCGCAATCATGGCCATCACCAAATACCCCGAGCATTACAACCCCTTTATCAACCCCGATAACAACAAGGCTCGCCGTGACTGGATTATCGAGAACATGTACGATTTGGGGATGATAAGCGAGCAAGAGCGGGACGAGGCACAAAATAATGAGCTGGTGTTCGCAAGCGGCGAGGTGGCCAGCGGCAAGCTCAACAGCGATTACAGCTGGTTTGTTGACCATGTCATCGAGGAAGTTCTTGCCGACTTGGTCGAGGAGTATAATTACACCTACTCCTACGCCACCGAGCTATTCTTCCAAGGGGGCTACCGCATCTACACCACCGTGGATGAGGATATGCAAAACTACCTCCAAGCAAAATATGAGGATGAAGCCACCTTCCCCGAGATCAAAAACGAGGTCTATCCCCAGTCGGCCTTTGTTATAACCGACCTAAACGGCAAGATTTTGGCCATGGTGGGCGAAAAGGGCGAAAAGACCCAAGACCGTGACTTTAACCGTGCCACCATGGCACTGCGTCAACCGGGTTCAACCATAAAGCCCATAGCCTCTTATCCCGTGGCTTTTGAAAATCAGCTTATTACCTGGTCAACGGTGTTTAATGACCGCCCCATGACCTACCGTGACGAGGAAGAAAGCACTATGTACGACTGGCCGATAAACCATTATGGCAGTTATCTAAGCTATCCGGTGACGGTGGATGAGGCCATACGACGTTCGACAAATACCATTCCGGCACAACTTGTCGATATGTTAGGCCCCCAGATGATATTTGACTTCATGACCCAAAAACTCATGATGGATAGCCTGGTGGAGAGTCGTGGAGAGGGTGGGCTTGTGTACACCGATATCACCCTTGCAAGTATGTCGCTGGGTGCATTGACCGACGGTGTAACCCCGCTTGATATGGCCGGAGCTTATCAGTATATCGGCAACGGCGGTCTACGCACTGAACCCTACGCCTACACCCATGTGCTCGATTCGCAGGGCAATGTGGTGCTTGAGCGCAGCATAACCCCCCAACGTGTGACAAGTTACGAGACAGCCACCATTATGAACCGCCTGTTACAACGTGTTACCACTGCCACCTACGGCACAGGTACCAACGCTAAGTTCCGTCAAGATATCCCCGTGGCAGGCAAGACAGGTACGACTGATCATGACGTTGACCAGTGGTTTGTGGGCATCACGCCTTATTATATAGGTGTGTGTTGGCTTGGATACGACGAGGCTGAGACCATCGGTTATTATCAGTACCCGCCACCACTGATATGGAACAACATCATGAGCGGACTGCATGAGGATTTGCCGGCGGCTGATTTCTCCTATAGCAACAAGGTTGTGAGCAAGACCTACTGCACCCAGACAGGACTTGTAGCCGGCCCCGAGTGTGAAAACACCCTTGTGGGATGGTACGACATTGAAAATGTGCCCGACGAGTGCACCTACTGCACAGGTGAGGATGAAATCGATGATTTGGGTCTGTTCTTTGAGACCGATCCCTACCTCGGCGAGGACGATGGCATAATAGATGTTGATCTCTCTGACATAACCGATGACAGCGATGACATTGGTAGTACAAGGTAAATTTCCAAGATGATAGAAATAGAAAGGTCAAGGGCACCCACACGGATGCCCTTGACCTTTTTGTATGCCGTTATCTGTTTTCACGCAATATCTACGTGTAGATGTTTTACTCAAGCCCCACAAAAAATTCATCATAGCTACAATCGTACAATTTTTTAAGCGCCACCACGACACTTATGGGGATGTTTAGCTCCCCGCTCTCGTACTTGGCGTAGGTACTGCGACCGACATCACAGCCCACGCGCTGAAGGTGTGCGCAAAGCTTTTCCTGTGATAATTTTTGCTTGTCGCGCAGGTTGCGCAGATTTGCACCCATATTGCGGTCACGACGCAGTTTTTGCTCCATGTTAGACTCCCACCTATTAGAGGACAGAAGGACAATTGAGAATGGAAAATGGAGAATTACGGGCAAGGGCAAATACTCTTAAATACAAATCTGTTGCAACGCAACTCAATAATTATCAATTCTCCATTATCCATTGCCCTTAAACGTCCCTATCTATCCTCTATCCTCCGGCAATCTATCCTCTAAAAAAAAGAGCTGCCAAATAGGCAGCTCTTTTTTGGGTTTTGCAATTA
>CAYJGR010000014.1:3892-16091 GCA_964370005.1 uncultured Oscillospiraceae bacterium | reverse complement strand
TCCTCTAAAAAAAAGAGCTGCCAAATAGGCAGCTCTTTTTTGGGTTTTGCAATTACTTAGGCAACAGCGTTGGTGTAGCTGTCAACTACAGCTACGATGTACATCATGTCGTCGGCGGTAGCCTCAGCAACAACCAGGGTACCCATTTCGCCCATATCCAGCGAGTAGGTGCCGTCGCCATTATCGGTAAGGATCATGGTGATAGCAAGACCTGCAGTCTCGTCGGTGATGGTGATAGCGTCGCCCTCAACAGTTACAGCGCCAACAAAGGAAGCAGACTCGGTAGCAGTGCTTACAACAAGCATACCGGAAGTGCCGTCTTCGCTGAACGAAATGCCTGCGAACTCTTCTTCGTTGGACTCATTGTAACCAACGTAGCAAGTAGCCATCAGGGGAGCAAGGTCAGCATAAGCCGAGATGTCAACTTCGGGCATCTCTTCTTCGGTAGCTTCTTCTTCCATAGCTTCATCTTCGACTACTTCTTCTTCCATAGCCTCATCTTCAACAACAGCCTCGTCAACAACAACTTCCTCTTCGCCGCCACAAGCAACCATAGAAAGCATCAGAGCCAGGGCCAACAAAATAGCATAAAACTTCTTCATTACATTTTCCTCCGTATGTATCGGTTTATTTTCAACAACCTATGGCCGATTGCCACAGGTGCATTGACAACACAAAACATTCTCATAACAAAAATCATGCGAACCTTTTACAAGAATGTATTTGCGAGTATATCATAAAACAAAAGCCAATTCAAGCATAATTTGTTAAAATCCATATGGAAAATAGACATGTGAAAGACGATTTTATTATGCATTATTACCAAACACACCGATTTTGGTAGGGGGCAAGCGTCATGTTAACGTTGAGTTAAACATATCGTTGTATTATTTTTTTCACAGTATTTTAAGCTAAGTTAGTAAAAGTAAAAGGTCAAGGGCACCTCTGTGTTGGTTGCTCTTGACCTTTTCTAACTTCTATTCTCTATTTTCTAAATTGCCCTTACCCCGTCGTATGAATTTACAATTGTTTTCAAGCAAAACTGCCCTCAATTTTTTCTCATACTCAGCCATTACAACGATACCACTGCATGCTTTTCACAAAGAAAGGTCAAATTTACAGTATATTTCATATATGAGACCCCCTTTTACTATATAAGAGTATATGCAAATTTAGCTTCAAGATAAATAACAAGAGCTGTACAGATTTGCTTTTATTTAGATGCCGCCCTACGGGCAAAGCTAATATAAATTGTATCACAACATATCAATAGGTAGCGGTTTTGAAAAATGATACCCCTGCGAAAAGTCCCCACCGCTTTTGAGAATTATATTTTGTATATCCTCATTTTCAACAAACTCTGCAACGGTTTGGGTACCCATTCGTTTGGCAAGGTAGCCGATAGTGTCGAGTATAATGCGGTTGTCCTCGTTGTCCACCACGCCGCTTATTATACTGCCATCGATTTTGATATAGGTAGGTTTTAGTGCCACAATGGATGCAAATGTCGAGTAACCCGAACCGAAATCATCCACTGCAATCCGCACCCCAATATCCCGCAACTGGCTTACAAATTCAAACAAGACATCTAAACTTTTAAGGTCGTGGGTTTCGGTAAATTCCACCGTGATGTTTTGCGGATTTGCATACTTCTTTATACGTTTTATCATCCACCTGCGAAAACTCGATGATACAATGTCATACAGCGATACATTTATAGACAGCATCTCGGAGCGACCGTCAAACTCGCTGAGTGAACGGTCTATCATCATACGGCTTAGTTTGTTATAAAATTTATAGGTCTGTGCCACATTTAAAAAGACAAAGGGAGAATAAATATTCCCATCGCCATCAACTATGCGCATCAAAGCCTCGTACTTATCGATCTTGCCCACACTGTTATTATATATCCCCTGATAATAAGGCACAACCTGCTTTTGATCTATAGCCGTCCTGAGCAGTGCCAAGGCCTTTATTTCCTCCATGACGCTCACCCTGCTGGTGTCCTTGTCACAGATAATCATGCTGTCGGGCGAATCCTTGAAAGTCAGTAGCGCATTGAGCCCAACATCAATCATGTTTTCTTGATCAAGTACCACAATGAAACGCCCCACACCGGTTATGCCATCCTTTGTGGTGGCACTGGAAAACCCGTCGGCCAATTTGCGGCAATATTGCAAAAATGCATCTTCGGATATTATGTCCGAGGCCGGCAGCAGCATAGTCTTATAGTTCATGACGTATACAGGCAGGACAAATCCCATGCCCCAACTCTTCGCCACTTCCGCTATACCGCCCAGCACCTCATTGACGGCATTGTAATATGCCTCGGCACCGCTAAATGCCATGGTGGTATCGGCTGACTGTATCTCGACCATACACAATTTGTCAAAATGGTGGATCTTCTTGTCGGCTTCGAATTGATAAAAGTTAGGGATACCAAAATCTTTGTCTATACACTCGTTTGTATCATAATGTTCTTGATAATTTTTGAGTTTGTTTAGCAGGCGATGTGCATGGTGACTCTTTATGGTTTGGCGCTGTTTTTCGGTGGCCTTTTCCACAAAGCTTTTATCGTCGCCTATCTCCTCCATACGCTCGATCTCGGACACATTCGGCAGCATATACTGCTCCTTCTCAGCGATACCCGTAAATACGCAAGAACCGTGAAGCAGATAGTTTTTGCCATCCTTGTGGACAATCTCCCCCATGTTGTACATACCGCAGATTCCATACTTCTTAAAAGGTTGAAGTTCCCACCGTGAACTGCTCCTGAGGTTCCTTTTGCGAAAAAGACAAGCATAGGCAAATATCTGTTCCACAGGAATATCAAGAATCCGTTCACACAGGTCACTCGTCTGTTGAACCACCTTGGAGGGGGTAACATATCCCACCCGAAACTTGGTCTTTTGAGGAAGCTTGGAGGCGTGAAAGCGAATACCCTCTACCCCCGGCTGTATTATACCAAAACGCGCACATCCTCCATCGCTGAGTACCAAGGGAAAGTGACACATATATTCATCGGTGGCAAGTTTGCTCCACTGCTCTATGTCCATGCCCTCATCTCGCTCGATGTCGAGATATTCATACAGCCACTGTTTGGCCGGCATTCGGTCAATATGGGTGACTATATCGTCCTCCACACCCGTTACAGTGCGTAAACTGCTTATCTCCTCATGAGATACCGAGCCTTGGGAAAAATATTGTCCCTGTGGCCCCTCGAGCGAAAAAGCTACTGCCCCGCCGCTATAGGCGCCCTCATGGGTGAATACAAAACCCTCACCATGGGGGGTGGGGCCGGAGATACCTCCCACCATCCGCAGTGCGGGTCTTTTGGCATTCATCTCTCGAAGAAATTCATCGCCGTCGTGATATCCACCCGAAAATATTATGTGTACCATTTTATCGTGTGCCTTGCCATCCCAAGCAAACACATCCTGTACTTGATTTGCAAGATCATGGGCACTCTTGTCATTCCAGGTAAATAAAGCTGTTTGGAACTCTAAACTGTCATACACGTCTATCAAGATAATCGTGCCACCCTCGACTTGTTCTCCACAGTATATGACAGCCTCGCCCGAGGTAGCACCGATAACCCTGCTGCCACGCAACATCTCCTTTACAACCTTTGCGGTTCGCACCGCCGCATGTTTGTTCATGGAGGAGGTGTATATTTGCACGAGACACTTCTGCCCGTCATAAGCACTGCAGCTACGCAAATATGCAATAAGCTTTTCCTCATCCTGATACTTATAGGCCAACCTTAACATTCATTGTGACTCCTTTTGCAATTAGTTGATGATTACTAACGATTGCAACCGGCTGACTTTTCGTGTCATACGACTGAGTCCCTTGGCTTTGCGTCACCGCCTCTCAGCGGCTTTGCCTTTTAATCTGCAATCGATCGTGGTAGTACCAACTATTTGCAACCGGCTAACTTTTCGCATACTGCGATGAAGTCCCTTGGCTTTGCGTCACTACTTTTCAGTAGTTTTGCCCTATCTCGTTACTATATCCTTTTACTTGTTTGCCGCTCCTTTCTCCTTTTGTGAATTATCCATCAGCAAAAATGTTGACATGATTTTTGCAAGATATGTGATTGTGGATATGTCCTTGTCGCCCCATACTCGGGGGCTTGTGCAGTCGTCCAATCCCAAAATATATTGCACGACATCATTTTTGCGTATTTGAGAGTGCAAAAACGATTCTATCCCTTGGTTTTTCATGATCTCATATGCGCCCTCGGCCTTGAGTATCCCCAAATCGTTGCTGAAAATAATACCGTCCTCGTTGGCTTCATTAAAAAAATCTTCCCACATAAAGGAGGGTAAATCTTGTAGATTCTCAATCTGGGAACTCACACCATCGGCACACCATTCAAATGTATTGCTATAATGCCCTCCCTCGTCATGAGTTTCAAATATGTAACATCGATCAACCTTCATGCGCTGTCCGATGATCCCCAATACCGCATTTATGGTCGAACCTATATCCCTGGTCTCATATAGCAAATTAAATACCACCGAAATTATATCGACATCGGTGTAGGTGCGCATAGCTCGCTTGGCATTCTCAAGCAGAGTCTTATTCATCATGGTGCCGTCGGTTTCCTGCATATTTTCATTGTCGTAAAATGTGTAGCAGTCCTTGCCCTGACGTTTGGAGCTGTATAAAGCTTGGTCGGCGGCCTTGGATAACTCCTCGTAGTCTTGTCCATCCCCCGGATAACAGGCTATGCCAACACTTCCCGAGACCTTATAAGTGGCTTTATCCCCCGTGTAGGTGTTACGAAATGCATCGGTGATATTCTGTGCCTTTTGCTCTATGGCAGCCGTATCCTTAACACCCCGCATAAATACCATAAACTCATCGCCACCAACTCGCCCTATAACATCCTGTGCACGAAAACATTTTTGTAATTTCTCGGCCACCTGTTGTAGCACCAAATCGCCGAAATGATGGCCAAGATTATCATTTATGCTCTTAAAATCATCTATATCTATCATCACAAGGGCATGTGTGTCACCCTCGCTACTGCCGGAAATGATTCGCTTTATCTCATTCTCCGAGCTTATCTTGTTCAGACATCCCGTGAGCAAATCAGTGCGGGCTTTTTGCTCTAACGATTTTTGGTCATCAATATCAGCGGCACGCCCCACCACAAATATAGGTTCCCCTGCCTTGTTTTGTACCGTGTGATCGGTCAGGCGATAAAATCGATAAGTTCCATCGGGTGTTTTAAAACGCAAATCCCACACACCTGTTATTCCCCTGGTATAACCTTTAGCAATCTCAAGGGTTTTTTCGGCATCATCGGGGTGGATAAGACCCTGTTCAATTATATCATAGGGGAAATGTTTAGACTTTCGAGGTAAATTAAGCTCATGACTTTTCTTACCGAAATGTTGTATGACAGCTGTTCTGATATCATACACATACATCAGCTCATCGGTGAGGTCGGTGAGTATATTAAGCAGGGTTTTATCCGAGATGCTGTCGTAAAAATACTCCTGCAAAGTATCCTCGGCATCCCCCTCGCCCACAAGCTGGGGACGCAAATCACGGGTAAATCCCACAACCAAATCCTCCCCCAGCTCGGGATGAAGCCTTGAAAGGGTTATTTCACATGGAATCTCCTCGCCACTGAGTTTGCAATGAAGCCAATAAAATTGACAAAAACCATGTTCAAAGGCATAGTGCACCTTTTCGGCGGCAAGCTCGGCACTTTTGCGACCATTTGGTTGATATTCGGGGGAAAGATTAAAAAATTGCTCGCAATACTGCTCTTTGCTGCTAAGGTCAAACAATTCCACTGAGGCGTTGTTGCACATTATATTGCCCAGTTCTCGTGTCCAAAGATTAAGACATTGGGGAAAGGCCTCGACTATAGCATTTATACGCCTGATGCTTTGTCTCTCGTCACGTTTCATCATTTCTCGCCTGTCCTGCAAAAAACAGACTATGGTGGAGGTGCCGTTTATCACTACAGGGCTATGTGTAATTGTGATGTATAACGGGATTTGCTGGCCGCCGGCTGTACGTCCCACGCCTTCAAACTCACCGCAATCATTTTTATTCATGTTTTGCAGTTTATTGCGATAAAACGTGATGGAATCTTGTCCATCGGGTTGGTGTGTGGGGATAAACCCCATCACATTTTCTATAAAATCTTGCTCGCTATTTAATTGCAACAATTCACAGGCCTTTGTGTTGCAAAACATAGGAATCAAATCCTCACTAAGCACCACACAGGCCGTAGGGTTATTATTAAAAAGATCAAAAAGCAGTCGGGTATCATTTTTTGCGGTGTCTACAATCGCACTAAAAAGTTTTGTGTTGCCGGAGCCGTCTCGAGATTTATTATCTTTAGACATACCATTTCTCCCTGTGTTTTTTACACTGGTTGTAACTATCTGATTTAGACATCATTCCACCCTCATTATAACAATAATTACCACTAAAAATCAACTGTTTTTATATAAGTTGTTTTTTATTTTGGATATGCTAATTTAAATGTGCCACGCTCGTAGAGTGTATCTATATAAAGATGCATCTGTATGACCCCGGGTTGTGCTGAGCAATCCCCTTGCTCGCACAAAAACGCCCCCCACCTGCAAATTGAGCAGATGGGGGGCCGTCTATATACTATTTCTCACTCCGATAATAATTGATCAGACAACCCTCTAAAATAATCTTGCGCTCGTCGTCGGTCAGTGCGCCCAGTGAAAGGGTTATGTCACGTTTCTCGCCTTCGCTCATCACATAGGCGGGGATGCTCTCCCACTTTTCGGCCACAGCAGTGCGGATGTCGGGTACAAATATCCAATCGCCCAGCTCGAACTTGTCGGCCTGCTCGCATAAAAACGGCAACATGCCCCAGTTGATAAGGTTGGAGCGGTAACGCTTGGTGGCGTACTCCTCGGCGATATTTGCCCATCCGCCCAGCACCTTCTGACAGGAGGCGGCCTGCTCTCTGGCCGAGCCGTCGCCCGGCTTTTTGGCGTAGACAAGACTGCCTATGCCACAATCGGCCGACAATATATCCTTGCCCCCTTGCAAACTCTCAAGGGCGGTGGTAAGACTGTCGCATTCCTCCTGCCCCGCCGCTTTGATAAACTCGGCGATGGCGGTGAGGTTTTTTTCCTTGTTCGTCGAAATTCGCATCTGTTCAAGGGCATTCACCCGCTTTGCACGCTCCACATACTCGGGGTCTTTGCGGGATAGCGTAAACTCGGCCAACTTGTGGGGATTGGAGCGGTAGGACGAAGTCTCGCCCGAGGGGATAAGCTCATCGGTAGTGGTCACAGGGTCGGTGATATAGGAGGCCACTTTTAGCATGAGATGCTTTGTAAGGGGCTGAATGGTCGGCCAATCGGCGATATTGGGGCCAAAACGCAGTTCGGCCGAGCTATCGGGCTTGCCCGCACCGTGGTACACCCTGTTTTCATAGATACTGCTGTCAAAGTAGTATTTGGGACTGCTGTAGCTGCCCTTCCACTCGGTGGCGGGGGTGAGCAGGCCTTTGTTGGCGGCTGTGGCGGCGATGGAACGTGCGTCCATGAGTGCCACCGAGGCGATTTGCCCGCCCGAGGGCTTGCTACCCTCACGATTGGGGAAGTTGCGGGTCGAATGACGTATGGATAAATCCCCATTGGCCGGCACATCGCCCGCCCCAAAGCAAGGTCCGCAAAATGCCGTGCGAATAGTAGCGCCCGCCGCCATAAGGTCGGCAAGTTTGCCGTTTTTCATCAGCTCCATATATACAGGCTGGCTGGAGGGGTAAACGCTCAGCGCAAACTCGTCCGCACCGATGCTACCGCCACCCAGGATATCCCCCGCCGCACATATATTCTCAAACGTACCGCCGGCACATCCTGCGATAACACCTTGGTCAACCCACAGTTTGCCGTCACGTATTTTATCGGTGAGGGTAAAGCTCGGTATATCAAGCTGACTGCGCCCCTCTTTCTCGACCGCCCGCAGAATATCCCCCGCATTCCCGCACAGCTCGGCCACCGTAAAGGTGTTGCTGGGGTGGAAGGGCAGGGCAATCATGGGTTCTACTTTGTCAAGATCTATTTCGATCACACGGTCGTAGTAGGCAAGCTCGCCGGGGGAGAGGGGTTTATAGTCGCCCGCACGGCCATGCAATGCAAGGTACTCCTCTATAACCCCATCGGTCGCCCAAATGGAGGAGAGACATGTGGTCTCGGTGGTCATAACATCTATGCCACAGCGGTACTCGGCGCTGAGGTTCTTTATGCCCGAACCGACAAATTCAAGCACACTGTTCTTGACAAATCCATTCTTAAAGGTCGCACCTATCAGGGCGAGTGCCACATCCTGGGGGCCCACACCGGGGCGGGGACTACCGCTCAAAATTACGCCGACGATGGGGGGCTTTGCAATGTCGTAGGTGCGGCCGAGGAGCTGTTTTACAAGCTCGGGGCCACCCTCACCGATGGCCATGCTACCCAGTGCGCCGTAGCGGGTGTGGCTGTCCGAACCCAAAATCATGCGCCCACAGGCGGCAAAACATTCACGCATATACTGATGAATTACAGCTTGGTGGGCGGGCACATAGTCGCCACCGTACTTCTTGGCGGCCGATAGCCCGAACAGGTGGTCATCCTCATTTATAGTACCACCCACAGCACATAGGCTGTTGTGACAGTTTGTCAGCACATAGGGCAGAGGAAAGCTCTCAAGTCCGCTTGCTCTGGCTGTTTGGATGATGCCCACATAGGTGATATCGTGGGAGGCCATGGCGTCAAACTTGATTTTTAGCCCATCGCTCCCATGTGCATGGTCATGAGCGCTTAAAATGCCCTGTGCGATGGTGGCATTTTTGGCCTGTTCGGCCTGCTGTGCACTCGGCGCAAAGTCGGCGGGGAGCAGTGTCATCCCATCCTTTATGTAGCGCCCCTGTTCGTGAAGTTTTATCATGTAAAAACCAGTCCCTTCTGTGGAGTTTTCATATTTTAACAGTTTATCACATTATAATGTCTTTTTCAATTAGGGCCTAAGCGGTGCATTCACATACTGATTAGGGTCAACAAATGTGCCAAACACCGTCATACCCCAGTGAAGATGAGGGCCTGTGGTATATATGCCGGTCGAGCCGACTGTTGCCACCATGTCGCCCGCTGTTACATTCGCACCGGTCTCTATATTCACCCCATCGAGGTGATAAAACCAAGTTTTCAGCCCGTAACCGTGCTCTATGCAGACAGTATAGCCGGTAAGCTCCAGCCATCCCGCAAACTGCACCCGCCCCGATTGTGGCGCATATACCGGTGTGCCGATCGGTGCGGCCAAATCCACCCCACTGTGTTTGGAGGTCGAGCCGTTTATAGTGCGTGTATGGCCAAAATAGCTTGTTATGCGGGAACCGTCCTCGAGAGGTACGATAAAATTTTCCTGCCAATATTGTGTGTTGTCACCCTCGGACTTTATAGGGTTTGTGACAGCGGCAAACTCAGCGTTGGCGGCACTCACATCCACACCCGGGCCGATTTCTACCCAAAACGGTTCGTCCACCACAAAGTTGCCATCCCCGATGCTACAGGGCAAAGAATAGTTTTGCCCTCCCGCCGTCACGGTGATGTTATAATCCCCCACAGGCTTTGAATAGGGGGCGGCGATATAGGCGATCCAATCATCCCCCACATGGTAGGCCACGGGGTTAAAGCCGAAATCGGTCGAGATGGTGGGAGCAGTCTCACTGCCAAACCCGCTCATGCGCAAAATTGTCGTGCGCCCTTGGGTCAGCGCAGGCCCTTCGAGGGTCACACTCGGGGCGAGATCGGGCACTTCAAGCGAAAATACATATCGTGCCGTACCCACAAAGCCCTCGGCCGTGGGACTATCAAAACTCACCGCTATCTCGGCGTTGTAGGTGGCGGGTGCGAGCGCAGACAAGAGCATAAAATCCTCATAACTGCCCGAAAATGTGGCGGTGTCGGGGTTCTCGATGGGATAAAGGGTTATATCCACCGCACCTGTAGGCAGTGCTACCCCCTCTGACATGGGGGATGAAAGCAGTGCATCGTCAAATGTTACGGTTTGGGGGCTGGTTTCCTCGGGGGTTAAGCTATATCCACCGAGGGTTATAATAGGTGGGGTGCTCGTATGTACCGCCTCGGGCACAGGTGTGGAGCTATCCTGCGAGATGGTGGAGCTCAGGGAGGGTTGGTCGGTGATTGCCTCTTGGGTTGCGCTATCTTGATAGCTACGCATAAAAAGCACTATAGCGACAATGACAAGCATAACCGCAAAAACCACAATGGCGATTGCAAGAGGATTGCCCGAACGTCTGCGACTAAGCATAATAATAACTCCTTACTATTCATTTTTCACTACACGTAGCAATTATACTATACGCCGGGGGGGCGCGTCCAGTCCACACGAGTAGACATTTGTATACAAAGATAAAAATTGTATGCAATACAAACTATATTGACTTATGTTTTTGGGAGTTTATCCAATTGTGTCACCATTTTATTCGTGATATTATAAACATTGGTGATAACAAAAGTCAGTGTACTGCAAATATAAGCCAAAATTTACCGGAGGTTTTTTATTATGATGTTCAAAAAAGAGAGAAAAGAAGTTATAAAGGCGGGCATGAAGCTTGACAGATATGGTCTTATTGCCCTGTCGGGTGGTAACGTGAGTGTACGTATGGAGAGTGGCGAAATACTTGTCACCCCCTCGGGCATGATTTATGAGGATATGGAGCCTGAGGACGTCCTTGTTGTCGATATCGACGGCAACATTATAGAAGGCGAGCGCAAACCCTCGGTTGACACCGACGCACTGCTGTACGTCTTTAAGCACCGCCCCGACCTCAACGCCGTTATCCACACCCACCAGCCCTACGCCACCGCTATCGGTCTTGTAGAGGATGAGTTCAAGGTAAATGTCACCACGCTGGCCAACGCCACATGTGGCAATGTTGCCGTGACCCCCTTTAGCTCGGCCGCCTCTATCGATATGGGTATCGACACCGTAAAATATCTCGGCGAGAGCTTGGCCGTAATACTGCGTCACCACGGCGTTATGGCGGTGGGCAATTCGCTCAAGCAGGCACTGTATGCATGTATCTACATGGAAGAGGCTGCAAAGTGTCATGTGGCGGCGCGTTCTATGGGTGGCGACATGAAGCATATGAACGCCGCTCAAATAGAGCAGGCCGTCAGCGTGTTCAAATTCTACGGCCAAGGCACCGCCGAAGTGCCCAAGGATTTGGTAAAGCGCATTGATTCGGATGAATGAATAAGAGGATAGAAACGAGAGATTAGAGAATAGATAAGGTCAAGGGCACCGTGTGGGTGCTCTTGACCTTTCTCTCTTCTATCCTCTACCCCCATCGTAATTACTTCACGGTGGGGGTTACATTTCGTCGCCGTGTAAGCGCTGTAAAACCTCACGCTTTTGGATTTCTAAGTATTCCGTATCAATATTCACGGTAATACAATCTTCGCACATTCCTATATCATTCATGGAGATTTCGTCTAAAATACACCTCATATCTTTTTGATAGATACAAATTGTAAATTCACAACGCATAAATTTTCGCACCTTTCAAAACTTAGCAATCCCTAATTGTACTAAACACAGTATGAATATTATAAAAATTATACCGCTTAAATTACTACAAGTCAATAAATATAATTGATTTTAGCGGAAATTATACTGATTAAATCGGTATATACTGTGAAAAAGAGGGAGTGATATTATGACAGATGAGTTTATTCGGAGCCGAATAACCGAGCTTAGAATAAAAAATGGCGTATCAGAATACAAGATGAGTCGAGATATGGGACATAGTAACGGGTACATACAGGGGATATCCTCCGGCAGAGCCCTCCCCTCACTATCCGAATTTTTATACATGTGCGAATATTTTGGCATAACCCCTCGTGATTTTTTCGACGAGGAAAACGCAAACCCCACAGCCCACAATGAAATATGCGAGCAACTAAAATACTTAACAGATGCAGATTTGGATATAGTTAAAACGGTGGTCGCCCGCCTTAAAGACAACAATTAACCCACCGAGGGTTTTCCTCGGTGGGCATAATTTTACAAATCAGTCATCGGGATTTGCCGCATCAATCGCACCGATAATTTCCCCGGGCGGCATACAGGCGGGGAAGTCGGCGGGGTCTATGGCGGCGGGTTCTTCGGCCTCGGC
>CAYJGR010000014.1:0-3792 GCA_964370005.1 uncultured Oscillospiraceae bacterium | reverse complement strand
CCTCGGCTGTGGCATTGGCGGCTATGGCCTCACCCGGCGACACACAAATGGGCTCGCTTCCATCCTCGGGTATAATGCAAAACGAGGGGTTTTCCTTTGCGGGTTCGGAGGTGGCGGTTTGGTCTGCCGCTACTTCCTCGGCCTGTGTTGTGTCGGGTTGTTGGGCTAAAGGCCATGCACATCCCGCCATGACGGCCAAAAACATAGCCCCCGCCACAATCTTAACGGATATCTTCATTTTCAGTCCTCCCATCCAGACATAAGCTGTCTTTAAGTATACCCTCTCTCAAGTTCCATTTTATACCAAAAATCAAGGTTTGTAAAGCGTTTTGGAGAAAAATAATCCACAAACATTCACAAGCAGTTTTAGAGGAAATGACACACGGAGCACTTTGCTACACAGTTAAATTCTGCCCATGCTCAATAGTTATGTTTGTTAAAAGCATAAGAACAAAAATCGGAAAAACATAGGAGATAGTGTCGTTATCACTATAGAGATCTTGGATTAAAAATAAGGGGGAGGTATGTGAAAATTATCGCTCTCATAACCACTATTATTACAGACTATTGAATTATGACCTATTATTTGCTAAAATATAGTAAATGGTATTTTGCAAACGCAGTCAGCGGATTCGATGGTCAAAATAGTCATGCAATAATACATACAAATGAGTTTATGATTTTTTGGCTGTAAGAACTAAACAGGGAGGTGTGGCTTTACATGAGCGTAGAATTAAGCAGTGTAATTTTTGCGGTTTCTTTATTGAGCATGCTTATTTATCAGTTTTCAATCTTTTCGTATGCATCGAGTTTGTTGATTGGCGGCACCAAAAACAAATGGATTTTTATAGCCTTAGCATTGCTGAACACCTCAGCTTTTGGCTATGTTCAGTATATACAGTTGGATTTATATTTAATAATATTTATTTTTTTGTTTGCACTTACAATAGAGTTTAAGCTGATATCTAAAACAGACTTTGTGCAGGTCTTTTGTGGAGCTGCAATATTTGTCCTACATATATTCGCACTTATAACCCCTGTAATTATTATTTTTAGTAGTATATATAATATTCCACCGGCCGAGCTCATCAAAGATACAATCTACGACAATACCGCTGTAATTATAATTTGTGTTATTTTGTCTATCGCCCATGAGGTAGTTAAAAAATATATCGATAACACCTCAATCCAGAGGGTGACCGTAAAAAGTAAACATTCAATCATACTGCTATGTTCGATTGTTTTGATAGTTTTCCTCCAAGTACATCATGCTGCGACAATGATGACCGATGTTTTTTACCCCCAGCAGATAATGCTTTCACTCGCGATTTCTTTCGCATCACTGCTGACGTTCTACCTCTTTTTCCTATATGCGATAAATTTAATTGATGCAAGTCTTTATAAGAGATATTCGGACAAGGTCATAGGTGAACAGAAAAAGATCTCAAAACACAAAGCAACACTTATAACAAAGATTGAAAGAGATGAGCTGACAGGGGTATATAATCGTGGCTACATCATGGATGAACTCGAGAGAATGTGTAAAGAGGATACCGAGTCATTTTATGTTTTATTCATGGATATAAATGCCCTAAAATATACAAACGACACCTACGGACACAAAGCCGGTGACAGACTTATCGTTAAAATAACACATGCTATCTTAACTACTGTTCGTGAAAATGATATTGTTGCCCGCATCGGAGGAGATGAATTTATAGTTGTTATGCCCGGGGCGCAAAGTGAAGATTGCAAGAACATTATGGAGCGCATAATGCAGTGTATCAAGAGAGAAAACGAAACAGAAGAATTTTTGATTTCTGCAAGTATCGGCTCTATATATGTAAACGATGAAGTTAAAAAACAAGGCGTTAGTTATATTTTGTCAACCGCCGATGAAAATATGAGAAAAAACAAAGCGTTGTTCTACAAACAGAGAGAGGGTGGCACTGTATGACATTATTAACCATACTTCTCGCTATATCATTTGTTGGCTACCACTATACCTTTTTCTCATACTGTGGATATATATTCAATGTGAATAAATACCCGCGAATGGCAAGTATTATTTGTGGCGGAATAAATCTGTGTTTTTGGATAGTTTATATATTTTATTTCTCCTATAATTATGAAGCTATTGCCATGGTGTTTTATGCCTTTATTTTACTTGTGCAAACAAAAATAGTATTTAAGGCTACACGGATTCAAATGCTGTTTATCGCTGTAACATTTACCATCAATCTTTTTGCAAAACGATTGGCGGTGCTGGCGACGATGGCAATATTCACTCATAATACTGCGGCTTATGTTTTAAGTGACCTTAAACTTTCGCTTATGGTTGCTATAGCATGTTTTACATTATCCATTTCCACAATCGGATTAGCAGGCAAAACAATACCCAGAAACTCACTTGATACTATACTGTCGGATAATAAAAATATCACATTTTTAACAACTGCATACTCGATACTTTTTGGCACACTATTTGTCTTTTTCCTCACAATAGGGGCAGATGGCGGGAGTGGATTGTTAATACATTATATAGTGTTGGGATTTGTGGTAATCAGTGCATTTGCGGTATTTATTGTTTTTGCCTACAACTTAGCCGAACTTAGAATACAAACCGAAACATATAAGAGGCTCAGCCTAAAAAACACCGAAGATTTAGCGCAAATTAAAGACCTTGAAAAAGTTGCGATTAAAGATGCCCAAACATATCTTTACACAAGGGATTATGCAGATGAACTTATTGCAAAGCTGATAAGTGAAGAAAATCTGTTTTTTGTCGCCTTTGTGGATCTCGACGGCCTTAAAGTGGTCAATGATACCTATGGTCATGAAGAAGGCGACTTTTATATAGAAACTGTTGCCGAGGTACTGCAAGATTATTTCAAGGATTATGTAGCGTGTCGGTATGGTGGGGATGAAATTGTCATCATTGGAAAATGTAAAACCGAGGATGAGGTAACAAAGAGACTTATCCAAAGCTATAAAGCGGTTATAAACATTCCAAAGCTTTACCATAAAAATTATAAGACTTCGATAAGTTACGGGGTGGCCTTCAAACATCCAAATGAAGTTATCACAGCATCTGAACTTATAACAATTGCCGATACCCGAATGTATGAGCTAAAGAAAAGCAAGAATAAGCATCGCAAGGTTATTTCGGTCAAGTGATAAGGTTATATGGATAAGGATTAATATAGCATTGAGTTTTACTTTCAAGGATAAGGGTAATTATTCGCCTGCCTATGGGCAGCTATGCGGCATAGACAATTGAGGGTGATTATAAATGTTAGAATATAATTTATTATCTGAATATACTTCGCTGTTTATTTTAACGGCTATTATAATCAGCTTTAGGCGAGATTATGAGGCAAGAAATTTAAGATATAAATTTTTAAGGGCTATGTATTACTCGGCCTATATCAGTGTTATTTTAACAATACTTTCCATTCTAACCACAACTACCCTTGTGGCTTATTCAAATTACTTTTTATCCTATACATTGATGCTTTTATATTTTATATTTTTACCTTGTTTGCCTGTGGTGTTTATACTGTATTCAATCACTTTAACCGATTTTAATTCAAATGAAAAAGAGCATTATAAAAAGCTGCTGCCTTATTGTATTCCATATATAATATATCTGTTTGTTGTATTAGCCAATGTGTATACAGATAAAATATTTACGTTTGCCGATAATCTTTATTATATCAGGGGTGACTGGTATCAATCACCTTTTGTTGTAAGCGCATTTTATATAGTTATGCTATTATATCTTACGGTTAA
>CAYJGR010000013.1:1586-33908 GCA_964370005.1 uncultured Oscillospiraceae bacterium | reverse complement strand
TCTTTGTCTGGATGACCTTTACTCTCTTCTTGGCAGACTTAATGTTCGGCATAAATAACACCTCCTTATCTTGAACCATTAGTCTTTAGACAGTACAAGTCATTTTATCACCTTTGAATTGGAATTGCAACACCCAAAATGCATTTTTTTCACAACTTTTGCCGTTTTTATGCCTAAAATTACCATTTTAACCCCCTCGTACCCCAAAACCCCGTATTTTATCCCTCAAAAAGAGAGGTTATATCAATGAAAAGACGCACCGACCTTGCATTGGAACAACTGCGCTCACTGGGTGGGCAAAGCAGTGTTTCAGGCGTTAAAATTACCGAGCAAATCTATGGACTTGCCACCCTATCACTCGTCGAAATCGAAAATGAAGAGGCCTCACACCAACTGGGTAAACCCTGTGGGCGTTATTATACCGTCGATGGTCGCCCGTTCGCCCAATCGGTGGACGACAATCTCGACCAAATAAAAGCCGCCGCAAGGGCTCTGCAAACCCTCCTGCCCAAAAGTGGCCTTGTGGGGGTGGTGGGTCTTGGCAACCGCCTTATCACCCCCGATGCACTGGGTCCATTGGTGGCCGATCAAGTCATAGCCACCCGCCACCTCGAACCCCATGAACGCACCATCACACGCCTACGCCCCACCATGGCCATTGCCCCCGGTGTACTGCCCCAAACAGGTCTTGAGGCGGGGGAATTGGCCTCGTGGCTTACAAGCTCCCTGCGACCCTCGGCCGTCATAGCCGTAGATGCACTGGCCGCCGGCGATAGCGATCGCCTTGGGCGCACTATACAGATATCCGATGTGGGAATTGTCCCGGGATCGGGTGTCCAAGGCAATCATAAAGCCCTGTGTAAACAGTCGCTGGGGGTGCCCGTGATAGCCGTCGGGGTGCCCACTGTGGTGGATGCCGACCGCTTTGTGTCGGAATATCTCCACCGCGTGGGGGTAGAGCAATCGGTCATAGATGCCCGCGAAAAACTCCCCCTCATGGTCACCCCCCACCAAATCGACCTCATAATTCGTCGCAGTTCCTATAGTCTGGCATTCGCCATAAATTTAGCCCTGCAGCCCTCGCTGTCCTCAACCGAGATCCAAGCGCTGATGAGCTAATATTTAAGGGCAATTAGGAATTAGGAATGAGAAATTAGGAATGAATGTATCGCCTTGCGATGGATTTATATTTAAGGGCATGGGGCACAGGGCGGGTGGTTGTCACGCATCTTTCACGCTCATGGTGCGGCTTGGTGCGCACGTACATCAGCCCGAGGCCAAAGGCCGCCTACGGGCATAAGTACGCACACCCAAACCACCCCCTGACCGCAAAACCAGCGGACAGGCTGGAAATGCACGGCAGGGGAGAGCTTTTAAATTTTCAGGGGTGAAGTCGTTGTAAAACTTCATTCTTTTTTGCATTTAATAGTTCGCTGTCAAAACTTGGTATAATGCATTCCCCACACATACCAATTGAGTTCATAGTAATTTCATCCAAAGTACAGTGCATATCCTTTTGATAAATACAAAGCTCAAACTCACACCACATAACAATACCCTTTATTAACACATACTCATTATATAGTAAGTCTATATATAACGACTTAAAAAATATAACCTCATTATATATAGTATAAGTACAAAAGTAAAGGGGGGTATTACAATGAATTATTATGAAGAAGTCGAGCGGGATTATGGGAAGTTAAAGCTTAATATAACAAAGATATTGGAAGAAAAAGGGGTTTCAAAAAACAAGGTGTGTACCACCCTTAACATCCCTCGGTCAAATTTTAATCGCTATTGTCGGGATGAATTTCAGCGCATAGATGCCGTTTTGATTTGTAAGTTGTGCCACTATCTGGGTGTGAGTGTGGGGGATATTATCGAGTATGTGCCGCCAACAGAGGACTGACTGCTTTTCGTATATGTAAAAATATTGCTAAAAAATAAGAACAGTTAAAAAAACCTCCCGCCTGTGCTACTTTGCAGGCGGGAGATAAAATTGATATTAAGTATTCACTTACAGCCCCTGTGTTGGCTCGTCCTCCACAGGCATACCCTCGGTCGGGGTAGCAGGCATTTGCTCCTCCGGAGGTTGCGGTGCACCATCGGTCGGCATCACAGCGGGGGTAGTCTCGGTCGGCGGTGTCATTTCGGTGGCGATTATTGGGGCAGCCATATCTTGCTCGGGGGCGGGTTGTGTCTGCACCTCTTTCACCGGCTCTTCTACAGGCTTATTTTGTTCTGCCTTGGCCTGCTTGTCAGCGTTTTTCTTCTCACGATACTTAAAATACAACATGAGTGGGCGGGCTATGGCGACGGTAAGCACCATGGCGAGTGCCGCCTCGGCCAGGCCATTTGTGGCCACAACACCTATAAGGAATATACCCAATGCGGAGGCGCCCACCTCGGCGGCTTGTGCATACTCTTCGCCAAATATAAAATAAATGCCACCAAGCACAAGGGCGGTATTTGTCAGCGAGGCCACAATTGCCGATATGGCACAGGAGATATACCCCCTTTCATCCCATCGTGATATAAGGCGATATATAAGCCCTGCTACCACTCCGATAAGTATGCGGGGGATAAATACGATGATCAAACTGCGGATGTCGCCGCCGTCCTGTCCCGGAACAGGGATAACCGGCGAAAAGACAAACGAGGTAACAGTAGGCTCTATAGTATTTTTAATAAGACTTGTGACACCCATGGTAAGCCCAAGGATTGCACCGGCTTTAGGGCCGAGCAGGATGGCACCGATTATGACAGGGATGTGCACCGTTGTGGCTTTTATGATGGCCAGCGGGACATATCCGAGTATAGGCACAAAGGATATCACCACCACCACAGCGATCATAAAGCCGAGTTTTACAAGATAAATGGTATCTTTTTGTTTGGACATAGCAGACATAAAAACAACACCTCCAAATATAAGTCGATCAGCCCGAATTTTCGGGACGGTTGTCCTCTTTATACCCATTATAATTTAGTTTGGGAGGCAGTGCAAGTGAAAAGCGGGGTATTATTGCCCAAAAAGTACAAAAAACGGGAGTTTTACACTGTATCTCCTGTT
Organism: uncultured Oscillospiraceae bacterium; assembly: GCA_964370005.1. Lineage (GTDB taxonomy): Bacteria > Bacillota > Clostridia > Oscillospirales > Ruminococcaceae > Heteroruminococcus. The sequence continues at coordinate 30,835 of CAYJGR010000013.1, read as the reverse complement.
TTGCGCTTAAATTCTCGCACAGTTTATGGTACAATAGGAAAGGATGTGGCCAATTTATTGGCACATGGTGTAGGGGAGGGCTTCCATGCCATCCCGATACATCCCCAAACGCATAATCCAAACATTGTTGGAATTTGTAACGGCGGGACGGCGTGGAAACCGTCCCCTACAAATATATTTAACAAGGAGAATAACCATATGACAAACAAAGAACGTTTTATGAGTATAATGCGGGAACATGTCACCCGAGAGGGAATAGAGGAACTGCTTACATGGATTGAAGGCACCGATTTTTTTACAGCACCGGCCTCGACCCGCTATCACTGCGCCTGTCCCGAGGGACTTGTGATGCACAGTCTCAATGTTTATGATGTGATGCGGGAGCGACATTTTGACCCCGAAACCGACACCGAGGAGAGTTTTGCCATATGTGCCCTACTTCACGATTTATGCAAGGCACAGTTTTATAAACTGAGTAGTCGCAATGTAAAAAATGAGAAAACCGGCGCATGGGAAAAAGTGCCCTATTATACGATAGAGGACAGTTTCCCATACGGTCATGGGGAGAAGTCGGTTTATCTTATTGAGCGATTTGTCCGCCTGCGCCCCGCCGAGGCCGCCGCTGTGCGTTGGCATATGGGTGGCTTTGACGAGGCCGTCAAGGGGGGGAGTTTTGCCATAAGTCTCGCTTACGACAAATATCCGCTGGCCGTAAAACTGCATTTGGCCGATCTTGAAGCCTCATATCTGCGGGAAAAAGGCACATCGGTAATACGCAAGTGAAAAGGAGATAATGACAATGGATTTTAATGCATTTTTGGAATATGCCAACAGTCGCCCCGGGTTTAATATGCACAACGGGTTTAAAATTGTGGCGGCGGCGCTGGGGTATGCCGAGGTCGAAGTGGAGCTTTTGCCCCATACCCTCAACCCTATGGGGGCGGCACATGGGGGGCTGATATTTGCCCTGGGTGACACCGCCGCAGGAGCTGCCGGCAAGACCCATGGTTTTCATGTGGTGACCCAAAGCGCCTCGGTGAGCTATTTGCGCCCCGCTGTGGGGGAGAAGTTGCGTGCCATAGCCCGCCAACGTCACCACGGCCGTCGCACCGCTGTGTATGAGGTCGAAATCCAAAATGACGACGGCAGTGTGTCGGCGATAATGACCTTCAATCTTTTTATACTTGAAAAGCCTATTGTTATTGTGCTGGACTGATATTTCCCACATATTGCCGTGCAACATTTTAACCCTAAAATCGCACATATTAGGCAGAAATATTTTTGGGAGTGATACATATGCGTTTGCAAAAAATGTCGTTATATGGCGTGGGGCTTGCCGTGATGATTGCCTTTTCGGGGTGTTCGTCATGGGAACGTCAAGATATAGAACAACCTGTGGCTCCGTCGGAATCTTCCTCGGCGCAGACACAGGAACAGCCTTCGTCAGGGTCGTCCATCGATATCCCCGATGACCCCGCCGACTGGGAGGATATAGAGGTAGCCCCCGCTGTGGCTATGCTACCCCAAGAGGAGGAGGCTTTTGCCGACTTCTATGACCTCGATGCCGAGAAAAAAGGGTGGGGTCCGGGTGGGCCCGTCGATGAACAAAATCGCTCGGTGGGGGCACTTAGCTATAACGATGTGTACAGCGCTTACGATGCGATGTTTATAAATGAACAAAGTGATGATATATACCTAACCTTTGATTTGGGCTATGAAAACGGCTATACCCCTGTAATTTTGGACGCTATGGCCGAGCGGGAGGCCAAGGGGGTATTCTTTATCACAGGCGGGTATCTTCGCACACAGCCCGATTTGGTACAGCGCATTATAGATGAAGGGCATGTTCTGGGTAATCACAGCGATAACCACCCCGACATGACCACCCTGCCACTGTCTGAGGTCTATGCCGACACACTCGCCCTGCACAACATGGTGGTGGAGCAGTATGACTATGAGATGGAACTTTACCGCTTCCCCGAGGGCTCGTTCAACGAGCAGGTTTTGGCACTTATGCAGGACAGCGGTTACCGCTCGGTATTTTGGAGTTTTGCCTACCGTGATTGGGAAGTGGACAACCAACCCGATCCGCAGGAATCTCTCACGCAGATTTTGGACAAGGCACACCCGGGTGCGGTTTATCTCCTGCACGCCGTGTCGTCCACCAATGCCGAGATCATGGTGCAGGTGATAGACGGCATGATTGAGAAAGGTTTTGAGATTGGAGATCCTTGGGATTTGGTGGGATAGAGGATAGATTGACAGAGAATAGAAGATAGAAAAGGATAAGGGCATCCGTGTGGGTGCTCTTATCCTTTGCACTTTCTAATCTCTAAATGTGTAGGGCGGGAACCTCCACCCAACATCTCTATTCCCTCGGTTCCCACCTCTCGCACCCCTTATCAAGCACAAATCTTCTCTTTTTTGTTCGTATGCTTATGCAATGTCCTGCATGTATGGAGGAGTATTTGCCCCGCTTATGTCTGATATAGTGCAGTATAAAATGTTTGCAATTTCCACATGTCTGTTGTTCCATAAAAATTCACATCCCTTATCAATATTTAGTCCTTGCAATTAGGATACAAAAATAAATACCTAAAAGGGGTGAGATGTACTTAATTTAAGTACATAAAATTGCGGGGCAACACCCAACGGCAACCCATGTGGCGATTTTATTATGGCAAATTCGCCATAATAAAAATCCGCTCCCGACATTTGTCGGGAGCGGATGTGGTTATAGCTAATATTTATCTACCCTATCAATTTAAGCATTCGCCTCGGCCACAACGGCCTCCTCGTTCTCCTCCTTAGGGAGTTTTGCCATTGCAAAACCGCTAAAGGCGAAGATGAGGGCGAATACAAAGCTGGTGTAGCACAGCACTGTCCAAGGCAGGTATGAGAAGGTGGGCACACCCAGGGTGGTGGCCATGTAGATACCTGCTGTCGACCAAGGAATGAGCGGTACTACACATGTGCCCGAATCCTCAAGGGTACGGGAGAGGTTTTTGGCGTGTAGACCCCACTTCTTGTAAAGGTCACGGAACATCTCGCCGGGGATGAGGATTGCAAGGTAGGAGCTACCTGTAACAATACTCATAAGTATACCCGAGGCCACGGTGCAGGAGACAAGAGTACCCACCGACTTGATAAGCGATAGCATACTTTTAAGAATAACTTCCATACAACCTGTGGCGCTGACGATACCGGCAAAGGCGAAGGAACACAGGATAAGTAGCACTGTGCCCATCATGCCCATCATACCACCGCGGTTGAGCAGTGTCATAAGCTGAGGTATTACAGTGGCGGTGTCGATACCGGGGATAAGGTCAACCTTAAATCCGCTTACAAATGCGGTCATAGCTGTGCTCAGGCTAAATCCTTGGAATATCATGCCCAGAATTAGAGCGGTCACGGCGCCGAGCAGAAGCACGGGGATTATAGGCTTCTTGGTATATGCGCCTACAAACACGATAAGTGCGGGCAAGAGAAGTACCAAGTTGAAGTTAAACATACCCTCAAGGCCGGACAGCATAAGAGCCACGGTTTCGGGGTTGGTCATCTCGCTGGTGGGTGTTGCAAAACCTGCGATAGTGAATACTATCAGCGAAACGATGGTAGCAAAACCTGTTGTCCACAACATATGCTTGATGTGCTCATAAAGGTCACATCCGGCGGCGATGGGGGCAAGGATGGTGGTATCCGAGAAGGGGGAGAGCTTATCGCCGAACACAGCGCCCGAGATAACAGCACCTGCGGCCATCTCCAGAGGCACACCCAGTGCATAAGCGATACCCATAATGGCCACACCCGCAGTACCGGCCGAGCCGAATGATGTGCCTGTAAATGTTGAAATAACAGCTGTCACAAGAAAAGCAGTGACCAACAAAAACTGTGGATTAATGAGCTTGATGCCGTAGTAGATCATCATGGGGATAGTGCCCGATACCATCCACGAGGCAATAAGCGCACCCACGCAAATCATAACAAATATCGAAATAAGTGAGCTATAAACCTTTTTGTTTATGCCCTCCATCATCTCATCCCAAGAAAAACCAAGGCGTTTGCCCACAAGGAAAGAAATAAATGCGGCCACAATTAGCAGTGCCTGTATGGGAAGTCTAAAATAGCCGTAGCCCACGCCGAGAAGTAGGAGCATCGAAATGATAGGAATTAGAGCTTCTAACAGAGTTGGTTTTCTCTTTGTCATCATATATCCCTCCAAAAATTTTATTTAGCCGTTATGGTCATCGCACATCCATGCCCTTCACCATCCGCAATAGTGGTGGGGAACTCGATGTTCACACGATGGAATGGGGCGCAGATTGCATAGTCACAGTGGCCGAGCATGTCACGACAGAATGCTTTTATGGTGTCGGCATCCTGCCCGAGACGCTGTAGTGCCTGCACATGTGGACAGTTATGGAAGATTTTCACAGCTTTTTGGTCGTTTAGCTCGGTGACCTCCTGCTGAAATACCATCACACCGCCCTTGGAAGACTGACCCATCAGTGCCTCCTTGGGTCCTACATTTTCCGCACCGCCATACTTTTTGGCGATTTGCTCCCCTTGGAATATGCCAAAATCCCATGAACCCTCACGGATTACACGGTTGGCATCCACCTCGGGGTATAACTCTTTGAGCTTTTTCCAGATGAAAAACACCTGGGTGCTACGATCCATGTAAGCACCGAGCAGTGCCTGATGGAACTCCTCATTTGTTGGCCTGTCATCCACTTTCAGACCGGCCAAAAATTCATCAATAGCTTTTTTGTCCTTGCTCACCTACAATCACTCCTCTCATATTTTTAGCAAGCTGTACATGTTATTTTTATGCTGTATCATAGCCTACACATGACAAACAGCACAAATGGACGTCATAATATCTTTACCTAAAATATCCAAATATTGGTTTGTATTATGGGAACCCCGAAAGGAGGTTCCCATAAAATACTTCTTACCTTTAATCGCTAAATTGTAGGGGACGATGCCCACATCGTCCCGCCGGTGGGGCAGTGAACGGCAATGTGGCGGACGATTTGTGAATCGCCTCTACGCATTCGGCGGGCGACCACGCAGGGTCTAAATGGTTACGAAAAACTTAGCAAGGAAGAGCACGGCCAGTACGTATGTGAGAGGGGAAACCTCTTTTGCACGACCTGTGCAGGTTTTGATGATGGCATAAGCGATAAGGCCGATACCTATGCCGTTGCCGATACCGCTTGTCCCCAGCATAAAGATAAGTAGCAGTGACACGGGAACGGTGGCCGATACGTCGGTGTAATCAACCTCTTTGAGGGAGCTCATCATGAGAGTGCCCACATATACAAGGGCGGCCGAGGTGGCGGGGGCGGGGATCAGAGCGGCGATGGGTGCGATAAACATAGCGGCCAAGAACAGCACAGCGGTGGTTACAGCGGTGAGACCTGTGCGTCCACCCTCCTCGACACCGGCAGCCGATTCGATGTAGGTGGTGACGGTCGAAGTACCGGTACAAGCGCCCACACATGTGGCAATCGAATCGGAAAGCATAGCCTTGTTCATATCGGGCATATCACCTGCGGCATCCACCATAGAGGCACGGCGGGCAGTGCCCAGCAGTGTGCCGATGGTATCAAACATATCGACCATACAGAAAGTGATGATGGTCATAACAGCCGAGGTGATACCGATCGAGAACAGGGTATCAAAATCAAAACGGAACAGCGTTACATTGAGCATATCTGCGAAGGGGGGCACAAAGGAGGCAGTACCCAGCGAGGCAAAGGGATTCACCCCGAGGAATGCGGCCGAACCCGCCCAGTAGAGCATAGAGGATATAAGCATACCCAAAAGCACTGCGCCACGGGTTTTCTTATGAGCCAAAATTGCGATGGCAAATACACCTACGAGCAAACAGACGACATAAAGTATCATTTGGGGATAACCGCTACCGAGAGATGTTTTGGCAAATGCGCCGTTATGTGCGCCAAAGAAACTTGTCAGCATGTAGAAAGGGCCACCCTCGGCGGTGTATATACCGGCATTGGAGGTAAGACCGATGTTGAGAAGCATAAGACCGATACCGGCGGGGATACCCTGACGAATGGACAGGGGGATAGCATCGACAATCTTCTCGCGAATCTTAAATATAGTAAGAACGGTGAACAGCACACCCGAGAAAAGGATTATGGCAAGACCTGCGCCAAAAGCTTCCTCATAGGTTATGCCCACAATGGCGGCAATACCGGCCACAGTGGCGGCAAAATAGGAGTTAAGACCCATGCCGGGGGCGAGAGCAAAGGGTTTATTCGCCATAAGACCCATAAGCAGGGTACCAACACCTGCCGAGAGCACTGTGGCCATAAACACTGCATTCCACAAGGGGGTGCCCACCGCAAAATTTGTCAGCAAATTGGGGTTGAGCGCAATTATGTAGGCCATGGTCATAAATGTGGTGACACCCGCCAGAATTTCGGTTCTTGTCGTGGTGCCGTTTTCTTTGAGCTTAAAAAAACTTTCCATTTGACATTCCCTCCTAAAAACATTGTTTATCGTAACGACGCCATTCGCCGTAACAAACTACAAACTTCCGCAAAATTTGCACACAGACACAAAAATTTTATCCCTTTATATTGCCCTGTGCATCAAACAGTGGCAGCTTTTCAAGGTATATTAGATCTGTGCGGCTTTGGGCATCACCCTCGGCCAATACGGCCATGCGTCCTACGATGTTGCCGCCGGCCTCTTGCACAAGGCGCTCAATGGCCGACAGACTTTCACCTGTGCTGATAACATCATCAACAATAAGCACACGCTTACCTTTTATGTACTCGGCATCGGCTCCGTCCAAAAATAGGGTTTGCACCTTATCGGTGGTGATGGAGCGCACCTCGGTGGAAATTATATTCTTCATATATACCTTGGGATATTTACGGGCGATGATATAACGATTTACCCCCAGCATGGCGGCCATCTCATATATAAGTGGTATGCTCTTGGCCTCGGCTGAAATCAAAACATCATGCTCAGGTGCCTTTTTAAGTAGCTCGGTGGCACAGGCCTTTGTAAGCTCCACGTCCCCAAACATGATAAAAGAGGCTATATATAAATCCTCCACAACCTTACAAAGTTCAAGTTCTCTACTGACTCCCGCAACGGTCATACTGTAAGACTTTTTCAAACTGGGCACACTCCTTTTATATATGTACAGACAATCTATCTGCACGCTGAAAAATAACAATTTACCACAGTATATCACAAAAGTGGGGGCAGGGGCAACAAAAATGTCACAGAAAATACAAAAAATATACAAAAAACCGCCACACAAAAATTTGCGCAGCGGATTGGATATAATTATATAGGTCAAGAGCATTGTTAGGGTGCTATTTTGGGGAATACCCCAAGTGCATTTTCATAGAATACCTTGTCGTGATGGGCGCTTGGCACTACCCTCATCATAAGGGCAATATAATCGGCCATGTGTACCAGTGGCCAGTCCGAACCGTAAAGAAACTTGCTAAAATCGCCAAGGGCTTTCATCCACATGCGGGTATAGTCAAAAAAATCACCGTGTTCTGCCCGGAAATCGCCCGGAGCAAGTCGTCCCACCGCAAGCCCCGATACATCTATATAAACATTGGGGTTTTTGCGGGCGACCTGCATTGCATCGGGTAGCCACGGATTGCCAAAATGAGCTATGACAAAGCGGGTGGCGGGAAAGAGGGTGGCCGCCTCATCCACACAGAGCGGGTGGGCATACTTTAACATACCGTGCCCGCCGGCCGTATCGCCGGTGTGTATCACTACCGGCATATCGAGCTGTGCGGCCAAATCAAACAGGGGGTGAAATAATTTATCATGGGGATAAAATGGCTGATAACCGGGGTAGAGCTTAAACCCCACCACCCGAGGGAGGTGTGACGCCTCGGCGTATATGTCCACAGCTTTTTGGGGGTCGGTTTGTAGGTCATGGGGATGAATGCCCACACAGCTGTAAAGCGGGGTGGGGGCGGTGTGGTCGGGGTATATCTCATCGAGATTCATAACGGCGGAGGAAATGCCCTCAAAACAGCTATCCCCCGACCCCATTGCAACGGCCGCCACAATACTGCTGTGCGAGAGCATATCCAGCACATATGGCAGGGTGTTCTTATCACCGCTGTTCGCGGCATCCTTGTCAAACCAAGGGCGATTAGAGAGATGTATATGACTGTCAATAATTTTCAATGTTAACTCACCTTATCATGTAATACTTTGAGCAGATAAACGCTTGTCACGGCGTCGTGTTATGATGATGCAAAGCCCAATACTCAGCTGGAGCAGTGCTACCATGGGCAGGGCGAGAAGCAGTTGTGAGACCACATCGGGGGGTGTTATGAGGGCGGCGAGGATAAAAATGCCCACAATGATGGCCGGCTGATGCCTGCGCAAAAACTCGGGGCGTAACACACCGAGCGCCGAGAGCAGTCCCACGAGCACCGGCAGTTCAAACAGCAGGCCGAATGCCCCCACAAGTGTGAGACAAAACGAGAGAAACTGTGCCACCGATATCATGGACTGCACCCCCTCTATGGCCACCCTAACAAAAAAATCAAGGGTGATGGGCAGTACTATCTTGTAAGCAAAATAAGCCCCGCCCACAAAGAATATAAGGGCAAAAACGAGGCTGGTGGCCACGGCTATTTTTTCTTTTTTATACAGCCCTCCCGCCACAAAAAGCCATATTTGAAACATGGTATAGGGGAGCATAATAATAACGCCCCCCAAAAGCGCCACCTGCACATATACCGTAAACAGTTCCGAGGGGGAGAGATAGACAAGGCTAAAGCCATCACCAAGCTCTAATATGATGCTCAGCATAGGTTGTACCACCACTGAACAGGCTATGACAGCCAAGAGGTTACCCGCAATAATCCAAATAAGGCGGCGGCGAAGTTCTGTGAGGTGGGTGAGCACGGTTTTTGTTTGTGTGGCCATAGGTTAGGTTTTATCGGCGGGGGTGGTTTCCTCCTCGCCCTCCACGGCCTTTTCCACGTCGGTGGCCGCACCTCTGAATTGACGTATGGCGTTGCCCAAAGATTTGCCAAGCTCCGGCAACTTCTTAGGGCCAAACACCACAAGTACTATAAGTAAAACTACAATAAGTTCTCCCAAACCAAAACGACCCAGTCCAAACATATATGTAACACTCCTTTAATACCTGCATATGGGACAGGCTTTTCTTAGCCACCATTATATACCAAACACTTACCTTTTGGCAACACACATAGCGCCGACAAGGGGTGGGAATATAAGCCATCACAGGACAAATCCCCCAATATTCACAGTACGTTCACAGATATGCGACACAATATACATTGACATTCATCTATATATAAGATTATAATGTTCAACAGATTGCCATAAGGGGGTGAGCATGTGCAGGATGTAAGACTTGGTGTAATGAAAGCTTTGGGAGATATAACCCGCCTTCAAATTGTTGATATACTGATGAACGGCGAAAAGACGGTACAGGATTTATGCCGTGAACTAAATGTGACCCAACCAACCCTCTCCCACCACCTAAAAATTTTGTGCGGATGTGATATGACCATATGTAGGCATGAAGGCACATGGCATTATTATAGCCTTAACAGCGATATGCTACGTGGTATGGGCAAACATCTTATAGGTATGGCCGATTATATTGATGATAATAATCCCGAGACACTGGCGGTTGCGCTGATGCATTTTAGTCATTAGATAGTAGGTGTTGGTGAAGGTCAAGGGCATAGGGGCGGAGGATTTTACCGTGCCCTCAACTTTTCCGGTTTGGCGGCAATTTTTGGGCGCACGTACATGAGCCCACAACCCAAGTGCGGTCATGGGCATCAGTACGCACACCCCAAAACTACCCCCAAACCAAAAAATTAGAACGCATATAATTAATACATTATAATAAAATTAAGGCAAACAAGGAGCAAAAACCCATGAGAACAAAGAAGATTGTAATTACTGTCATAGTGGTAATTGTGGCGGTTATAGCCGTCGGCATAGCTATTACGTTGGGGAGTGGCATGATGCCCCCTGTTGTGCAGGAAGAGCCCACGCAGGCTATTGATGTGTTGACTGCACGCCCCGAGACACTTGACCTTGAAAATACCATGGACTTTGTGGGCACGCTTTCGGCGGCTGACAGCGTCAATGTTACCGCTAAGCTCAATGCTACGGTGGCGAGCATTGCCGTAAAGCCGGGGGATACTGTCACAGCGGGGCAGGTGCTGTTTACCCTTAGTACTGAGGATATCGACAGCCAGCTCGAACTTGCCGAACTCTCCCTGCTCATGGGACAGCTCAATTATGAAATGACCACCGGTATCACTCTACCTAAAAATGAAAACTCGGCCTATATCTCTTACGACAACGCAAGAGATCAATATGAGAGCGCCGAGGATGCATATGAGGACTTGGTGGATAATCAAGATGACTATCTTGAGGCTATGGATTTGCAGATACAGAGCGCATGGACATCCTATCAGGGCTATGCCCAGACCACATTTGGCCTTGAACCCGCCCAAGCAGTGGTGCAAGCCCAAACGGATTATCAGCAGGCTTTAGCTGACTATCAAGCAAATCCTACCGACACCACTTTGGAAGATGCTATGGATGCGGCAAAATCGGAATTGGATATCATAAACGGCCATAAGACTGTTTATGATGCCGCCGTCGCCTCCAAAACCTCTTTCCAAGCCAGTGTATCCCAAGCCAACGCCGCTGTAAACGGTGCGGAACAGGGCTACAATGCGGCCAAGATCGCCTACGAGTCGGTATCGGGCGAGGCACGAGAGATACAGGAAGAATTGGCACTTTTACAGCTAAATCAAGCCCAAATCAATTATCAAAATGCAATGACACAGCTTGAAAACGCCACTGTGACCGCCCCGGTTGACGGCGTGGTGTTGTCACTTAGCGTGTCGGTGGGCAATTATCCTGCACAGGGTAGCCCCGCCGCCGTGATCGGCTCGCCCGACAGCATGGAACTATCCTTCGGCGTGCCCACGGCCTACTACACCTCGGTACTATCGGGCAGTGAAGTGGCAATCTCGACCGCCGACAGGTCGGCTACAGGCACAATCTCGGAAATAACCCCCATGGTGGCACAAGGTAGCGGTGTGTTCTCGGTCAAGGCTCAAACCGCCAACCCCGATGGCGCATGGCTCTCGGGCGCTACCGCCACAGTAACTTTAACCACCGAGCGTGCCGAAGATGCACTTTGTGTGCCTATAGATACTGTGCGTTTTGAGGGTGGCAAACCTTATTTATATATAGATGACGGCGGATTTGCCAAAAGAGCATTTATAACTTTAGGTATAACAGATGAAGAATATTACCAAGTTGTCGAGGGCATATCGGCCTCTGATAAGATTATTACCACTTGGCATCCCAACTTGACCGATGGTGTGGAGTTGTCGGACGGACAGGGGGGCTAAGTAGTGGGAACATTGATTAAACAGTCCATACGTCGCCCTGTGGCGGTGCTCATGGCGGTGCTGGCTATAGTGGTGTTCGGTGCGGTATCGGTGATGAACACCCCCATGACCCTTATCCCCGATATGAATTTGCCTATGCTTGTAATTTCGACAAGTTACAGCGGGGCAGGCCCCTCCGAGGTCGATAGCCTTGTCACTCAACCCCTTGAATCGACCCTGTCAAGCCTCAGTGGTGTACAAAGTGTGACCTCCACCTCGAGTGAGGGTAGTTCTGTTATATTATTGCAGTATGATTTTGGTACAGATATGACCGAGGCCAGTGCCGAAGTGCGTGACCGCCTTGAAATGGTTACGGGATTTTTGCCCGAAGATACAAGCGACCCCCTGCTCATAAAAATGAACATGGATCAAGCCCCGATTGTCACCATGTCGGTTACAAGTGATGCCATTGACGAGACATTGGCCACGGTTGAAGATGTGGTTGTGCCCGAGTTTGAACGCATTGCGGGGGTGGCCTCGGTCGATGTGAGCGGCGGTACAAGATATGATATTGTTATAGAGGTGGACGACAACGTCATGACCCAGTATGGGCTTTCGATGTCGAGTATAACCTCGGCCGTGAGCGGTGCCGACCTCAATTTACCCGCAGGTTATCTCGACTTTGGCGAAAAAAGCCTGTTTTTGCGCAGTGAAAATCAAATATTATCTGTGCAGGATGTAGAGAGTATTCCCATACAACTTAGAACAGGCGATGTCATTCATCTCTCTGATATTGCCGATATCTCTGAGGTGGCACAAGAGTCAAGCTCTATAAGTCGTATAAACGGACAAAATAATATAGGTATCTCCATAAGCCAACAACAAGATGCCAACACACTGACAGTATCGGCCGCCGTAAGCGATGTGGTCGAGGAGCTGAGCAGTCAGGGATACAATTTTGAGATAAGCGTTACAATGGATCAGGGTGAGCTTATCCTTGATACCCTTCTAAACGTACTTTACTCACTGTTACTGGGTGCGGCCTTGGCCATACTGATCTTGTGGTTCTTCTTAAGTGACTGGAAAGCGGCTCTTATAATAAGCCTTTCCATCCCCATATCGGTTATAGTTACATTTGTACTGATATATTTTGCCGATATCTCCATAAACATGGTGTCGATGGGCGGACTTGTTGTAGGCGTGGGCATGATGGTGGATAACGCCATTGTGGTGCTGGAAAGTATGTTCCGTTGTCGCAACGATGGTATGAAATATGTACCCGCCGCCGAGACCGGTGCAAAAATGGTGTCGGGTGCTGTGGTGGCCTCGACATTGACCACCGTGGTGGTGTTCCTACCCATAGTATTTATGGGTGGCATGTCCTCAGAACTTTTGAGCCAGGCAGGTCTTACCATAGCATTTGCACTTTTGGCCTCGCTCATATCGGCACTTACCCTTGTACCTTGTCTGTTTGTGCGACTTCACCCCAAGACAAGTAAAGAGGTGACCGTAGCCGATAAGGTTATGGCTAAAATCACCGATGTATACACCCGAGCACTGCGCTGGGCACTTGCTCATACAAAAAGTGTGGTTGCTATATCCATAGGGGCACTTCTTATAAGCCTTTCATTGCTACTATTTATCGGTATGGAACTTATGCCTGCCATGGATGAGGGTCAATTTTCGATAGATATAGAACTTGAAGAGGGACTGAAAATTGAGGCTATCGATGAATATTTGCTTATAGCCGAAGAGGTTGTGGCCGGCATACCCGATGTCGAGAGCTACACCGCCACAGGCAGTGCGGGTGGTAGCAGTATGGGTATGATGAGCATGGGTGGTGGTGGCACAAGTGCCAGTATCGCAGTTGTGTTGACCGATGACCGTGAGATATCGACCGAAGAGGCCGCAAACATGGCAAGAGACGCCTTGCAGGGAATCCCGGGGTGCAAAATCACCGTCACCGAAACCAACTCCACCATGATGGGCGGAGGCAGTAACAGTGCGGTGGTAAACATTGAATCTCGCGACGACATTGCCCTTGAACAGAGTGTGGAAATGCTTATGGCCGAGATGGCAAACATCGAGGGGATTGTGTCGGTATCCTCTGATATGAGTGCAGGACGCCCCGAGGCAAGGCTTGAGGTCGATGAAGTAAAAGCCGCCTCCTATGGACTTACCCCTGTGATGATAACCTCGGCGGTAAACCAGAAGGTGTCGGGCGTGACGGCCGCCAACATAACCCGAGATGGCGAGGAAGTGGCCGTCAAGGTGCAGTATCCCGAAGGTCGTTATGACACTATAAGTGATTTGCGTTCCATGACCATCACAAATCAGCAAGGGCAGGATATACCCTTGGTTGAAGTGGCTGAAATTGTGATGGATGCAGGCCCCTCGACCATCACTCGTGAGGGTGGTGACCGAATAGTATCGGTGACAGGCCAAGTGGTGGGACGTGATTACAGTTTTGTGGTGCGAGATGTAAACACTATGATGGAGAGTATACAGCTCCCCGCCGGTGTGAGTTTTTATACCAATGAAGATCAGATGAACTCCATGACCAGTGAGTTTACAAGTCTTGCCATGGCGGGTGGACTTTCGATACTGCTTGTGTTTATGGTTATGGCATGCCAGTTTGAATCACTTCGTTTCCCGCTGGTGGTTATGTCGGCTGTACCATTGGCCGCCATCGGTGCACTGCTTGGACTGTTTATCACAGGCACGACGCTTAATATGATTTCGATTATCGGTCTTATAGTGCTTGTGGGTATCGTTGTTAACAATGCCATCGTGCTTATAGACTGTGTGGGACAACTGCGTAACCAAGGTGTGGGGCTTGATGAGTCCCTTGAACAGGCAGGGCGGCTTCGTTTGCGCCCGATACTCATGACCACCCTGACGACAGTACTGGGGCAGTTCCCATTGTCACTCGGCATAGGCACAGGTGGTCAGATGCTACAATCCATGGCGGTAGTTATCATGGGTGGACTTATAGTATCGACAGTGCTTACCCTTGTGGTGGTGCCGGTGCTGTATAAGCGCTCGGACAAACAGAGTCGCAAGACCTGGAAACCCATAGAGGCCAAAGAGACAACCCCCGACGAGAATTATGAGAACATCACCGAGTCGGAGAGATAAAACCAAGGCCGAACAAACTATATACCCCACCCCTCCACAAATCAGCTTGTGGAGGGGTGGGGGTATTAGTAATGACACTTAAAAACTACTCCGTGAATACCTAACAGTAACAATAATTACCTCTTTATTCGCTTCGTCCACACGGTAGACAATCGTAAAATTCCCCACAAATACTTGACGGTAGCCCCTGTCTGCATAAGCTCCTGTTCTGCGCTTAGGGTAGCGATATGGCATCGCTTCAAGTGAAAATATTGCTTTTTCTAACTCTTGGGCAAGCTTTTCTGCGGCGGGTTTTGCTTTTAGTTCACCTGTTATGTAGGCGTAGATATGCTCAATTTGCTCTAAGGCGTGGGAGAGAAGTTTGACGTGGTAGTTATCCAAAATGCTTCCTCCGTAGCTCGGACAGAGCATCCCGGGCGTCAAAGAGTTTTCCATCTAAAAGATATTGTGATTCGGCTTTTGCAATTTCTGCATCGATTTCTCTCTCGTCAAGCATTGCCTCATAGGTCTCAACGCTCATAACTACCAAATCGCCATATCCATTTTTTGTTATGAAAATAGGCTCGTTTTTTGCGTGGCATAGGTCGGAAATTTCGTTTGTATTTCGCAGATCTGTAATCGGTCTTATATGTGGCATACAATTCACCTCTCTCTTTTGTATGTTATTATGACATAATTATATGCAAAATGCAAATTTTTGAAGTTAGTATTTTTTTGTCGGTAAAGGGTTCCCTCCTACCCCAAAATCTCTCCCACCACAGCCAGTCCCGCCAAGGCCGGCAGACGTAGCCATGTGGGCATAAGTGCGTCGGGATAGGGGAAACTGTCGATCAGAGGTTTTAGAGGGGACAGGTCGAGGGCAGGGGAGGGAGTTGCGATGTCTTGCTCGGTCTGTGCCTCATTTGGGGCAAAGACGATTTCCCCCGCCATGCTGTACTCACCCGATTGTAGGGTGGTCAGTAGCAGTCCCCACACCCCAAAAAGCACTATTGCACACACCCAAAATCCTACGATAATACGATTTGTTTTCGACCTCATATTTCATTCCTCCATGCGTTTTAACACTGTGGCCAGCGAATTTGCCACGAGTTCGGCCGAGCGTTTGGCCTCGTCGATAGTATTGCCCACAGAACCCATCTCAATCAAAAGTGACCCGGGACTCACCTCCAAGTTATATTGGCGATAGTTAAAAAATATAGGACGGGTGAGGGTGGGGTAGTCGCTCTCAAGTTGATTTTGCAGCTCGACGGCAAAGCGTAGATTCTCAGGCCAGTTCGGCAGGTCGATTATATCGCTCTCGCACCCCGTGGCGATCATCACCTGTGCCACCTTTTCGCCGTCGATGGTGGTGACCGGCTTTACCGTGGTGGTCTCATCGGGCAGTATGGCGTCACGATGCAGGTCTATGACCACCTTTATTGTGGGGTTTTCAGCCAAAATATGCTCCAAGGTCTCGGCGCTGTTGTCGTATGCGCCGTTGTAAGAGGGGTAGTCGTGATGGGTGGTGTCGTGGATGACTTCAACACCCTGCGCCCGCAAACTCTCGGCCATAACCTCCCCCACAGCACACATATTTAGATCATCATCCAAGGTTCGCCACTCGTTGCGGGTGTCAAACACCTCGCTGTCGTAGGTCTCAAAACTTTCGGTGGCATGGGTGTGGAATATAAGCACCTGTGGCCCCTCGGCCGAGATGCTTAAAAGCGGTGTCCCTGCTATAGTGCGGGTTATGTCATCATGGGTAAGGCTTGTATAATTTTGAAGATATCCCGCCCCCACCGATAAATATGCCTCGCTGTCATCCCCCACCATGGTCTCGCTGAGAAGTGTGCCGACAAACTCGGGTGGGATGTCGTCGGGGTGGGGTGGAATATAGGCGGAGGAAGACTGTTCGGATTGCAAGGTCGAGGGTGGTTCTACGGGTGTGAGCTCGGGTGTGGTTGTATGCGACTGTGAGGAACTACCGGAAGCGGACGGGGTATATATATCGGACGAAAAATGTTCCCGCAGGGCACTTAGCCCCGCATCGGGCACGGCCACAACCGACGAAAACAATACAGCTCGGGACGCCAAGTTTTGCCATATCGGCATAAGCGCCCACACGGTCAAGACGGTCACCAAAACCCCCGCTGCAAGCCGTAGCACCCTCTGCACTACAGCCCCATGTCGCCCCCTGCCCAAAGGTCTCACAGCCCGTCCACCTCCTGTTTTTTCGTCCTTACCTTTAAGTGTATTCACAGGGGTGAGGAAATAGAAGAAGGGCATGTGGGGCAGTTAGTAATTAATGGAGAGGTAAAAGGTATATGTTATGATAATCAGTGCAACAAGGCGAACCGATATCCCTGCTTTTTATGGCGAGTGGTTTGTAAATCGCCTAAAAGAGGGTTATGTGCTCACTGAAAATCCGTATAATAATAACCGCTATTCTAAAGCCTATTTGGCGCCGAATGATGTTGATATAATCGTATTTTGGACGAAAAACCCCATACCGTTCTTAAAATATCTGCCCGAGATTGACCGCATGGGTTACACTTACTATTTTGAGTTTACCCTCACACCTTACGGCAAGGAAGTCGAGCGAAATTTACCCGACAAAGAAGTGCTTCTGGATAGCTTTGTGGGTCTTGCAAAAAAGCTTGGCAAGCACCGAATGGTATGGCGGTACGACCCTATAATTATTGATGAAAATCACACGATAGAATATCATGCAGAGCGTTTTTCATATATGGCAAGCCGCCTGAAAAACAGCACCGAGCGGTGTGTTATAAGCTTTGTGGACAGTTATAAGAATGTCACAGCGAGGATGGGCAAAGATCCCGCGTATCATATGACCGAGCAGAATATTTTTAGGATAGCGGAGATATTTTCGGAGATTGCCAAAGAAAACGGGTTTGCGATTTACACCTGTGCCGAGAAAATCGACCTCGAAAAGTACGCAATAAAGCACGGTGCCTGCATCGACAAAAGCATTATTGAGAGGATTTTGGGGTGTGGTATCATCGATACAAAAGACAAAAACCAACGCCCCGAGTGCCTATGCCTTGAGAGCATCGACATCGGGACATATAACTGCTGTGTGAATGGTTGCAACTACTGTTATGCACTGCAAAATGAGAAAACAGCGCTTGCCAATATGAAGAAACATAATCCGCACTTCCCTGTGCTTATTGGAGAAATAGGGCCCGATGCGGTTATAACCGAGCGAAAACGGGATAGTGTAATTATAAATCAGCTGTCTTTATTTTAGGGAGGGGATATTATGCCGATTGAAACTTATTTGAATATGATTGATGACAAAACAAAAGAGCAAGTTATGCCGATAATTTCATACATCCAAGAAAATTATAAAGACGCCGTTTTCGATGAAAAATACTCCGAGAAAACTTATATTCCCACATGGAGACTGGACGGAAAATATGTTGCTGTAGGGTGCAGGAAGAAATATATCAGCGTATATTTTGCGAGCACAAAGGCGGTGGAGGCAGTAAAAACAAAGACCGATTCGCCCTATGTAGTGGGGAGAAAAGGCTGTGTAAACATCTGCTACCGCATAAAAGAAATGCCCTATGAGGCGATTTTCAGAGGGATTGATGTGACTTTTGGGGGAGTGGAGCGATAAAAAAATCCCCCACCATAAGGTGAGGGATTTTGTTGGCGGAGACGGAGAGATTCGAACTCTCGTGCCCGTGAAGGCAACCGCATTTCGAGTGCGGCTCGTTATGACCACTTCGATACGTCTCCATATATTTTGTGCGGTTTGTGGGGCGATTTTTGCACTCTCCCTGCAAACTGCACTTCATTATACCAAAACACAAGTACACAAGTCAATATTTTTTGCTAAAAAACCTTGAGCTTATTTATAGCTTTATTTTTTGCCACCCTGTGGGGGGAATGTTCCTGCCACAGGGTGACGCTTTTTTACTGCAATCCGGCGGTGGACATAAGCTCGTCCATATCGGCCTGGAATAAGGTGGTCAGCGACTGCACCTTGAAGTCCTGTCCCTCTACAATCAAAAATCTTGCATTGCGGGTGGTGGTAGGGCCTATAGTCACAGGGTCGCCCTCACCTATCGCCATTGTTATGTATACATCAAAGATCAAATCAAGGGTGTTGCCATCCTGCTCGGCACTGGTCACCTCCACATCACTGACACTGCTAAGCCCAAAATTCTGGGTCGATACATATACCTCCCGCTCGGACTCATAAGCCTGGGCGGTGCGCAGGGTGTCGGGGGCAACATCAAAAAAACGTGTGACATACATCTCAACATCGGCCGCCGGCAAAAGTAGCTCCCCACCCACTTCCGAGCGGTAACCCTCGGGTATGGGCATCTTGTCGGCACCGTCATAATTGGCCGTCATAAAAAAGTTTACATAACTATCGGGCGGTATGTCGGAGGGGGAGGCAAAATCATCCATGCGCTGGAGGGATATCGCCTCGATATACTCGGTGGCATAGGTCTCCATGTCGATGGGCTCATCGGCCTGTGGGGTGGTGTCGGATTGCTCGGTGGTGGGGATATCCTGTCCTGTTTGTGCCTGCCCGTCATCTGCTCCCGCCTGAGAGCTGTCGGGGGCGTCCTGTTGGTGGGTCTCCCGCACACTTCCCTCACGCTGACAACCGCTAAGCAATATCGCAACACAGAGCATTCCCACTATTATAGCTTTTTTCATGTATATCACTCCATTTTTTGTTTCGTTTTTATGCCGAGGTGCCCTCGCCCTCGGGGGAGCGGGCATTCACATTACCGTCAAATAAAAAGTCGGCCACCCGCTCAAGCTCATCAAGCATCCGTGGGGTCTGTCGCTCAAATGCCTGCATATCCACCGTCACCACCTGATCTTGTATTACAGCCTGTGTGCCTTTATACACCGCATTTTGCTCAAGTATAGGGATGGTGATATCAAGGTTTGAAATGATTAAATCGGGGGTAAGATTTGCACTCTCTGCCTCGGGGTAGAGCCAGTCGCCATAACTTGCCGCCAAGTTATCAAATCCCATATACTCCAACAGCTCATTCTCAAATGTATCCCCTGTGGCCATGGTGTAGTTTAGTATGCGCAAAAATATCACAGTGGGGGTCTTTTGAACTTGGTCGGCATAAATCTCTGCTCGGTCGGCTAAACTTTCAAGGCGAGTGCTAAACTCTGTCCAATACTCCTCGCCGACAGTTTTGCCCTCGGTATTTCCGGCCAGCACCAAGGCCAAATCCTTATAAAGAAGTTCGAGCTCATCAAGGCTGTTGGCACGTTCCAATACAATGATATCTATATTCATCTGCTGTAGGGTTACCACATCCTGCTCTATGGGGGCGGTCGAGCTTATGACAAGATTTGCACCTGTGGAGGAAATTGCATCAAAATCGATTTGTTGAGGGCTACCGCATAGTGGCAGGGAGTTTGGATTGTCACAGTAGTCGCTTACCCCAAGCAAGGTTTCCTCAAAGCCCATATCCCGTACAAGTTCACTCAGAGCGGGGGAGATGGATACCACACCTGTGGGGCGCTGCTGCAATATAGTTCCACGTAGCTCGACAGGGTAGTGCTCATCCTGTGGGAGGGCGCTTTCACTTTGTGCAGAGGATTGTTCGTCTCCATTGTCACCGCAGGCCGTGAAAAGTATCAAAAACACAAGCGAAAGACAAAGTATACTTTTGTATATTTTCTTATTCATAAATATATTTATTCCTTTCGGGGGCACTATGCCTAAAACCTATTTTACCATCACACATTATTTTACCTGTGAGTGGAGAATATGTCAACGGGGATACCAGCCCTATTATTGCCAAAGTGATTAATTTTAGCCTTTGAGAGTGTCGTTTGATGAACACAATGCTATATTTGAGTTTTTTTGCCTAAAACACTTTATTTTTTATAAAAAATGTCGAAGTTAATTAGTGGTAATATATTTAAGTGTAAATTACTGATACGTTCGATAACCTATTTGAGGAGCATGTATGAAAAATCTAAAAATCAAGTATAAGCTTTTGAGTTTGTCCCTCACGCTGCTGTTGGCTTTCATTTTCACCGGCGTGTTTTCGCTGTTTTTTATGGGCAAAATAAACGATGCTTCCACCGAGATCACTGAAAACTGGCTTCCGTCGGTTATCATTGCCGAGGAGCTCAACACCCTGACCTCGGACTTTAGAATCGCCGAATATGGCCATGTTATCGCACAGGATACAAAAACCATGTCCGAGCTCGAGGATAAAATGCATGTCATAGAAGATTCTATAGCCGGTATGTTCCACGAATATAAAACCGAGCTTGTTGTCAGCGATGAGGACATGGAGCTTATTACAAGAGCAGAAAATCTTTGGACAGATTACCTTGTAATGCACCACAGCATGATAGAGCTAAGCAGTGATAACCTCACCGACGATGCCATGGATATATTAAGCGATGAATCACTTTTGTTGTTCGATGAGGTTTCGGGTGTGTTTTTAGATCTTGTGGAGTTCAATAAAACAAATGCCGATACCGCCAGTCTTGCCGCAGATGGTACGTATTTTGACGCATATTTATTTATGGCAATAATTATCGGCGCCTCTACACTGCTTGCTATCTTCTTTTCAAGTTACATAATCGGTATCATAGTTCGCCCCATAAAAGAGGTGGAACAGGCTGCTAACATGATTTTGCAGGGCGATCTTAACAACGAGATAAAGTATAAATCTAATGACGAGCTGGGAGTCCTTGCCGATAGTATGCGCAAACTTTGTGATATGCTACAAAAAATTATGCGGGATATGGATTACAGGCTACGCAACATGTCAGAGGGGGATTTCACAGTCGAAAGTAACGATCCGTCCATGTATGTCGGCGACTTTGTGTCGGTCGATAATATGATAAGCTCAATAGCAAACCAACTTTCGGGCACATTGTCCGACATAGATGAGTCGTCGGGGCAGGTGTCGATAGGTTCGGCACAAATTTTAGATGCCTCGCAAATTTTAGCCAGTGGTGCGGCACAACAATCCCCCAGCATTGATCAGCTATCCGAGACGTTGGAGCTTATCTCTAAGGGGGCCTCACTTAACGCTCAAAATGCGTCGGATGCAAGGGTGCAGTCCGAGAAGAGCAGTGCGCAGGCGGTACTAAGTGGCGAAAAAATGAAGAATATGATAGCCTCGATGGAGCTTATTGCAAAGCAGTCGGGTGAGATAGGCAACATCATAAAGACCATAGATGACATCTCATTCCAAACAAACATCTTGGCGCTTAATGCAGCGGTTGAAGCGGCAAGAGCGGGGGATGCCGGCAAGGGGTTTGGCGTGGTGGCCGACGAGGTGCGAAACCTCGCAACCAAGAGCGCCGATTCGGCCAGAAATACCGCACTGCTCATAGATCAAACCATTGCCACTATAAATTCAGGCACGCAGATAGTGGATGAGACCGCCCGAGCCATCGGCGACGTAATGGCGTCGGTACAGGGCATAAGCGCACTCATGGATACTATCGCCCTTGACTCGCAGGAGCAACAATCCTCGGTGCAAAAGGTAGCGAGTGACATACGAGTTATAGCCGATGTGGTCAACAACAACACGGCCATGTCAGAGAACACTGCCTCGGCCGCCGAGGAGCTAAGCGCACAATCGGCACTGCTTAAAAACCTGGTGAGTGAGTTTACCTTGATACACAGAGAGGCTGACCCCAATAAGGAGCCGGCAATTATTTCGGAGGGATAGACATAAAGTCGGTTAGGAGTTATTAAGTACAGCCGGGAATGAATAAGCTCAAGGGCAGTTGCCCAACAAATAAACCCCCAAAAAGTCGGCACATAGCCTGCTTTTTGGGGGTCATATTTAAGTTCTTTACAATCTACTTTGCGTAATCTATCGCCCTGGTCTCACGTATCATGTGTACCTTTATCTGACCGGGGTAGTCCATTTCATCCTCTATGCGCTTGACGATATCCCTTGCAACGATGATCATATCATCATCGCTTATATGTTCGGGGTTTATCATGATGCGCACTTCACGGCCGGCTTGTATAGCAAAACATTTGTCAACACCCTCAAAGGAATTTGCAATCCCTTCAAGTTTTTCAAGCCTCTTGATGTAGTTCTCAAGGTTTTCACGGCGGGCGCCGGGACGTGCCGCCGAGATGGCGTCGGCCGCCTGCACAAGACATGCCACGATGGTTTTGGGCTCGACATCGCCGTGGTGTGCCTCGATGGCGTGAATTATGGCGGGGTTCTCCTTGTACTTGCGGGCAATATCAACACCTATCGCTACATGTGAACCTTCAACCTCATGGGTGAGCGCCTTGCCTATATCATGCAGTAGTCCCGCACGTCTGGCCTGTGTGGCATCGGCTCCAAGTTCGGCCGCCATAGTGCCGGCAAGCTGTGCCACCTCTATCGAATGTATAAGCACATTCTGTCCGTAACTCGAACGGTAACGCATACGTCCAAGCAGTCGCACAAGCTCGGGATGTACGCCGTGTACTCCTGTCTCCATAACAGCACGTTCGCCGTCCTGCTTTATCTTGTTCTCAACCTCGTGTCGTGCCTTGTCCACCATTTCTTCTATACGGGCGGGGTGGATGCGTCCGTCTTGTACAAGACGTTCAAGGGCTATGCGGGCAACCTCGCGGCGCACAGCATCGTGACTTGAAAGTGTAATAGCCTCGGGTGTGTCGTCTATGATGAGATCTACCCCTGTTAGGGTTTCGAGGGTGCGAATGTTGCGCCCCTCACGGCCTATGATGCGGCCTTTCATCTCGTCGTTGGGTAGCGGTACCACCGATACGGTGACCTCGGCCACATGGTCGGCGGCCAATCGCTGTATAGCTTGTGATATTATCTCACGTGCCTTCTGATCCGATTCATCCTTGAGACGCTGTTCATACATGCTAATCTTCAGCGCTTTTTCATGGTTTAACTCGTTTTCAAGGGTTTCGAGCATATACTCTTTAGCTTGTTCGGCCGTATAACCCGATATACGCTCAAGCATATCAAATTGATGTTGTTTGACCTTCTCGATTTCCTCAAGTTTTACATCGGCTTGACGAAGTTTCTCGCCCAGGGTTTCCTCTTTTTTCTCAAGGTTTTCGGTTTTGCGATCAAGAGATTCTTCTTTTTGTTGCAGGCGACGTTCCTGCCTGTTTGTTTCACTGCGACGTTCTTTTAAATCCTTTTCGGCATCACTGCGCATACGATGGATTTCGTCTTTAGCCTCAACAAGTGCCTCTTTCTTGGTGCTCTCTGCGGTTTTGATTGCATCACTCAAAAGTCGCTTTGCCTCTTCCTCGGCCGAGCCAAGCTCGTTTTCGGCAACTTTTTTTCTATACGTAACGCCCAAAGGAAAGGCGATAAGCAATCCAACAATTCCTGCAACACAGCCAACTATTATAGGTAAAAAATCCGACATGACTGTTTCTTTGACCTCCTTATTAAATTTTAGTTTATACTATCTAAATACCTGCAAAAAAATTGCAAATGACAACACACCATTACTATTTTATATCTATGACAGGTCATTGTCAAGAAAATCTGCAAATTTAGAACGCTTTTTATGAAAAACAGCCAATGTTACAAAAAAAACGTAAATTTTGCAGTTGACAAGGCGGTTTTGTAATGATAAAGTGATACACAAAGCATAATATTGTATATAATGCAGTGAAAAAGGACGGCCTGCACGGCCTGCGCCACACCAGAGAACATCGCCCCTCGGCTGAAAGGCGATGTGACGCAATGTGTAGTCCCACCACCTTTGGAGTGCGGGCAAGAGGATATCCCCCCAACCCCGCCGGACGTGGCACCGTTATCCGCTACACACAGAGTGGCATCCCAATTTGGGTGCAATTCAGGTGGAACCATGGAGTTTTGACACTTCACCCTGATTTTGGGGTGGAGTGTTTTTTATGTGCGTGGTCGCACTGACCAATCCCCCCACCCGCACCGGGAGGGCGTGTGCCCCCTCCCCCTCGGGGGAGGCGACACAGGGGAAATCGGCATGAACAAAACGCCCCGCCCCGCAACACACATTGTAGGGAGCGATGCCCTCATCGCTCCGACGTTGCAAATTAAAATAACGACTATGCAGCACACATTATTTGTATTTTGAAAAGGAGAATAACCATGTTAAAAATTACCCTAAAAGGCGATGTAGTAAAAGAATTTGAGTCCCCCATCACCCCCGCCGAGGTGGCCAAAAGCCTTGGCATGGGTCTGTACAAGGCCTCTTGTGCTGCCGTGGTGGATGGCACAGTCTGTGACCTGCGCACCCCCATCACCACCGACTGTCATATGAGCATACTCACCTTTGACGACCCCGAGGGCAAAAAAGCCTTTTGGCATACCACTTCCCATGTATTGGCACAGGCGGTACTGCGCCTATTCCCCACCGCTAAATTCGCCATAGGCCCCGCTATAGACAATGGGTTTTATTACGACTTCGATGTCGAGACCCCCTTTACCCCCCAAGACCTTGAGAAAATTGAGGCCGAGATGGCAAAGATCGTCAAGGAGGATTTACCCCTTGAATGTTTTACACTCCCCGCTAGCGAAGCTCTGGCCAAGATGAGCGATCAGCCCTATAAATGTGAGCTGATAGAGGAACATGCCGCCGCAGGTGAGGACATAAGTTTTTACGCCCAGGGTGATTTTACCGACCTTTGCGCCGGCCCACACCTCATGAGCACAGGGGGGATAAAGGCCATAAAACTTACTTCAACCACCGGTGCATACTGGCGTGGTAGTGAGAAAAACAAAATGCTCTCCCGCATATACGGCACAGCGTTCCCCAAGCGCAGTCAACTCGACGAACACCTCGAGGCCATGGCACAAGCTAAACTGCGTGACCACAACAAACTTGGGCGAGAGCTTGAATATTTTACCACGGTCGATGTGATAGGCCAAGGTTTGCCCATACTCATGCCCAAGGGTGCAAAGGTCATACAACTGCTACAGCGCTGGGTCGAGGATACCGAGGAGCGTAGGGGCTATCAGCTTACAAAAACCCCTTCTATGGCCAAAAAAGACCTCTACAAAATCTCGGGGCATTGGGATCACTACCGTGACGGCATGTTTATCATCGGCGACCCCGACGACGAGGAGCGCTCTTGTTTTGCTCTGCGTCCCATGACCTGCCCCTTCCAGTACCAAGTTTTCCTCAACCGAGCACGCTCTTACCGTGATCTGCCCATGAGACTCGGCGAGACCTCCACATTGTTCCGAAACGAGGAATCGGGCGAAATGCACGGCCTTATCCGTGTGCGCCAGTTCACCATATCTGAGGGGCATCTCATACTGCGTCCCGAACAACTTGAAGAGGAATTCCGTGGTTGTGTGGATTTAGCCATGCATATGATGGAGACCCTCGGCCTGTCCGAGGACTGCACCTTCCGTTTCTCCCAGTGGGACCCCGCCAACACCGACAAGTACGAGGGCACACCTGCCCAGTGGGATGAGGCACAATCG
Source organism: uncultured Oscillospiraceae bacterium (assembly GCA_964370005.1). Lineage (GTDB taxonomy): Bacteria > Bacillota > Clostridia > Oscillospirales > Ruminococcaceae > Heteroruminococcus. Next base: position 4,845 of record CAYJGR010000013.1, on the reverse strand, counting down.
GCCATGAAAAATATTTTGGACGGCATGGGGCTTGACTACGCTGTGGGCATCGACGAGGCCGCATTCTATGGCCCTAAACTCGACATCCAGATAAAGAATGTGTTCGGCAAGGAAGACACCCTCATCACCATCCAAATTGACATGCTTTTGGCCGAGAAATTTGGCATGGAGTATATCGACACCGACGGCAAGAAAAAGCACCCCTATATCATCCACCGCACCTCGGTGGGCTGTTATGAGCGCACACTTGCCCTGCTTATTGAGAAGTATGCCGGCGCTTTCCCCCTATGGCTTGCCCCCACACAGGTTCAGATTTTGCCTGTATCCGAGAAGTTTAGTGACTACGCACAGGGTGTGGCCGACAAGTTGACCGAGGCCGGATTCAGGGTGGAATGTGACTTCAGACCCGAGAAAATCGGCTATAAAATCCGTGAGGCACAACTGCAAAAAGTGCCCTACATGCTCATACTCGGCGAAAAGGAGCAGACCGAGGGTAATGTGTCGGTGCGTTCCCGCAAGGAGGGCGACAAGGGGGCAGTGTCGCTTATCGAGCTTATAGCAGACCTTGGGCAAGAAGTGGCCGAGCGCCGCATATAAGCTAAGGAGATTTCACATGAATTTGCGATACCGCTGTTTGATACTGGATCATGACGACACTGTGACCAACAGCACGGTCGAGATAAATTACCCAAACTTTGTGCGCAGTATGGAGCGTTTTCGCCCCGATACACAGGTCAGCTTTGAGGAGTTTGTGCGGGGTAACTTTGACCCCGGGTTTTTCACCATGATGAAGGAGTGGTACAACTATACCGACGAGGAGATGGCATGCCAGTACGAATTTTGGCAAAGTGACACCATGAATAACCGCCCAAGTATGGTAAAAGGCATGGCCGACTTCCTAAAAAAATACCACGAGGTGGGGGGCTGTATCTGTGTGGCCACCCACTCCATGGCCAAAATGGTGCTAATCGATTATAACACCAACTGCGGGTTTGAGCCGAAGTATATCACCTCATGGGAAAGCCCCGACGAGCAGCGCAAACCCTCCCCATTTACGGTGGAGTATGCCATGCGTGAGCTTGGTTTTGAGCGGTCGGATATTTTGGTGGTGGACGACCTACCCACCGGCATGAATATGGCCAAAGTCGCCGAGGTGGATTTTGCGGCGGCGGGTTGGTGCTACGATGTCGAGCCGGTGACCTCCTATATGCGAGCCAATTCAAAATACTATCTTACCGAGGTGGCACAACTTGAGGCCCTTGTGTTTGCCGAGAGTTTGCAGGGGGTGGTAAAGTGACGGTACTGGGTATAGAAACAAGTTGTGACGAGACCGCCGTTGCTGTGGTACGGGACGGCCGAGAGGTGCTATCCTCGGTGGTCTATTCCCAAATCGAGGAGCACCGCACCTATGGCGGGGTGGTGCCCGAAATAGCCTCCCGTCGTCACACCGAGACAATTTGTGATGTGACACAGCGCGCCCTGGACGAGGCAAAAATCACTATGAACGATATAGATGCCATCGCCGTGACCTCCTCGCCGGGGCTTATTGGGGCATTACTTGTGGGGGTTAACTTTGCAAAAGGGCTTGCGTTTGTGCAGGGCAAACCCCTTGTGGCGGTGCATCATATCAGGGGGCATATCGCCGCAAATTATCTCGCTTTCCCCGACCTCGAACCGCCGTTTTTTTGCCTTGTGGTATCGGGTGGCCACACCCATATGGTACAGGTGAAGAGCTACACCGATTTTGAGGTTGTGGGGCGCACACGTGACGATGCCGTGGGCGAGGCCTTTGACAAGGCGGCACGAAGTTTGGGGCTTGGATACCCCGGCGGGGTCGAGATGGATAAGATCGCCGGGAACGGCGACCCCACCGCCTATAAACTTCCCATGCCAAAGGTCGAGGGTAGTCCGTATGATTTCAGTTTTTCGGGGCTTAAAACCTCGGTGATAAATGCCGTACACAACGCCACCCAAAAGGGGCAGAGCATAAACCCCGCCGATATGGCGGCCAGCTTTTCCCACACCGTGGCCACACTGCTGACCGAGCGGTTTTTGGCGGCGGCAAAGGAGTACGGACAAAATGAACTTGTGCTGGCGGGGGGAGTGGCGGCAAATTCCACCCTACGTGCCTATTTGCAAAAGGCCTGTGACGAGCAGGGGCTACAGCTCTACATCCCGCCACTTTCGCTATGTGGGGACAACGCCGCCATGATCGCCGCACAGGGGTATTACGAGCTGATGGCGGGACACAGGGCGAGCAGTGCCCTAAATGGTATGGCCATGCAGGAGATAGACCGTGGGTAACTGTGAGAAGACAGCCACCCCCCCATATGTTTTCAGGCAAAAACTCCACTTGTACAAAAGTAATATATAATGTATAGTTAATAGGTAGCAAAAATCCAACGAAACGGAGTGGCGATATGACACTGAAATATGATAAGGATGGACTGATTCCCGCCATTGTGCAGGATTACCACAGCGGCAAGGTGCTGACACTTGCCTATATGAATGCCGAGAGCCTTAAAATTACCCTTGAGGAAAAGCGTACCTGTTTTTTCTCCCGCAGTCGTCAGGAATTGTGGCGCAAGGGGGAGACCAGTGGCAACACCCAAAGGGTGGTATCGGTCGATATCGACTGTGACGGCGATGCACTGCTTGTCAAGGTTATAAAAAAAGGCCCCGCATGCCACACAGGCACCGAGAGCTGTTTTTCCTCCCCGCTGTACGCCGACGAGCAGGAGCAAAAATTCCTGTCAAGCGAGCTGTATGAAATGCTAAGAGGTCGCAAAAACCACCCCAAAGAGGGCAGTTATACTACATATCTCTTTGAAAAGGGGATGGATAAGATACTTAAAAAGGTGGGGGAGGAATCCACCGAGGTGATAATCGCCGCCAAAGGCAAAGACCGAGCCGAGACCATATACGAAATAGCCGACCTTGCCTACCATGTCATGGTGCTGATGGTCGAGATGGGCATATCCCTCGACGAGCTGTCGGCCGAGCTTGGTTCCCGCCACGTGGTGGATAAGAAGGTCAAGCAGGAGAAGATGAAGTAGGGCAATTTAGAGATTAGAAAAGGTCAAGGGCAACCACGTGAGGTGTCCTTGACCTTTATGTCTTTTATCCTAAATACACTATTTGCTCAAGCGTTTTCCGGCTTTTGTTTTAGCTCAAACCAACCCCGTGTCCTATTCGCAAACCTAACGAGCATGAGCATAACCGGCACTTCTACGAGTACGCCGACAATGGTGGCCAGTGC
>CAYJGR010000013.1:0-1486 GCA_964370005.1 uncultured Oscillospiraceae bacterium | reverse complement strand
AAAGTGAGCAGTAGGCCGATAATGGTGATGTTGCTAAACTTGGGGATAAATGTGTTTTGGAAGTAGTCGAGCCCTTTGCGCTTTACCAAAAATGTGCGGGTGAGCACACCGCCCGCAAGGGGGATTACCACAAACAATACCACCGAGAGGATAAGTGTATCCCATGGCACGGTTACACCGCTCACCCCGAGCAAAAAGGCCACGATGGGGGTAAATGCTAAGAGTATAATAAGGTCGTTTGTGGCGACCTGCACCACAGTGTAGGCGGCATCGCCCTTTGTCAGATGACTCCACACAAACACCATGGCGGTACAGGGGGCGGCACCGAGCAGGACAGCACCGGCGAGATAATCGGTTGCAAGGTCGGGGGTGATGAAACCCTTAAACAGTACGAAGAAGAATACCCAAGCGATGCCAAACATTGTAAAGGGTTTTATAAGCCAGTTTGTCACCCAGGTGACCACAAGGCCTTTTGGATTTTTGCCCACATTTTTTATGCTCTGAAAATCCACCTTGAGCATCATGGGGTAAATCATAAGCCAGATAAGAATTGCAATGGGTATGGAAACATTGGCATACTCAAGGGTGGCGAGGAAATCGGGGATAGCGGGTAAAAAGTTGCCTATCAGCACACCGGCCACCATGCAAAGTATGACCCACACGGTCAAGTAGCGCTCAAAAAAGCCCATATCTATTTTATTTGCCTTGCTCATAATATTTGCCGCCTTTCAAAATATACATATATGTTAAAATCCGAGGTAGAGAAGATAAAACCCGAGCAGTAAAATGGCACTACCCATGATGATTTTTATAGCACCTGCCCATTTGCCAAAACCACCCGAGGCTGTTATACTGCGCACTGTGCCGACCGAGGTGCCGGCTACAACGGCCAAAGCCCCATGCCCCACCGAGTAGAGCAGTAGGAGTAGCACGCCATAGGCGGGACTGCCCTCACCGGCCACGACGGCCAATAAGACCACAAGCACAGGGGTCGCACAGGCCGAGGAGAACACTCCCCCCAACACCCCCGCAATAAATGCGCCAATAACCCCTCGACGTGAAGTTTTGCTAAGTAGATTTGTGGCGGGGATGAATGTAAACAGCTCCCAAGTTTGCAAAGCCATCAAAATCATGAGGATACCCAGCACGATATACCACCAATCGGTGGCATTACCAATCAGACTGCCCGCAAGCGAGGCGGCAACACCCAGGGCGGTAAATGTCACGGCCGAACCCAGAGCAAATGTCAGCGAAAGCCCGAATGCCCGCCGAGGTTTTACATCACCGCCACCCACATACCCCACAATAAGGGGGATGCTCGACAGGGCACAGGGGGTAAGCGAGGTGAGTACACCTGCAAGCAGTGCGAGCAGCGGAGCAAGCCAGATGTTGCCCTGTATAGCCATGCTCAAACTTTGTAGCCATGCGTCAATCATGCCTCTACCCCCATATCGGCGAGTATGTCACGCATCTGCTGTTCGGTCAG
>CAYJGR010000012.1:24139-34111 GCA_964370005.1 uncultured Oscillospiraceae bacterium | reverse complement strand
GTCGGGCTCATAACCCGGAGGTCGCAGGTTCAAGTCCTGTCTCCGCAACCATAAACACAAGTCAGCCCTGTGGGTTGGCTTGTTTTTTTATGCCAAAGACTTGTCGCCACAATTTTTTTTTGGAAAGATCAGTCTTAATTTTATTTTAAAGTAAGTTTAAGGTTAAGCAAATATAATGACCTTGTAAAATCACAAAAGGAGTGATCACCATGACCCAAACTAACTTTAAGAGATACGAACTTAAATATATTTTAACCGCCGATCAGTACGAAAGACTTTTGTCCGCCCTGCCCGCCCACATGATGCTTGATGATTACGGCAGGCATAAAATTTCAAATATTTATTTTGATACCGATGACTACAGAATAATTCGAAATTCCTTGGAAAAGCCTAAATATAAAGAAAAACTGCGGGTTCGCTGTTACGGACAGCCGTCCGAAGATGCCACTGCCTTTATAGAACTAAAGAAAAAGTTCGGCGGGGTGGTCTACAAAAGACGTGTGTACTGCGAGCAAAACAAGGTGCTCTCTTATCTGTGTGACGGTGACGACTGTGTGGAACATTCCCAGATACTGCGTGAAATCGACTACTTCAAAACCTGTTATGATGAGATAAAACCCAAAGTGTATCTATCCTACGACCGAGAGGCGTTTTTCTCGACAGAGGATGAAAACTTCAGGCTTACATTCGACTTTAATATAATGGCAAGGGATAGCGACGTGTCACTGTATAGCAGCGAGCAGGATATGGAGGTGCTATCGGGTGATTATGTACTGCTGGAGGTCAAAACAGTCATGGGTCTGCCCGCTTGGTTTTTGGAATTCTTAAGCGCAAATGGCATTTACAAGACTTCGTTTTCCAAGTACGGCAAGGCCTATCAGACATATTTTATGCCACAGTTTGTAGACAATTTAGGGAGGGGTTACAATGCTTAACGAATTATTTGGCAGTGTTTTTGAGACGACTGCCACCATGAGTTTAGATATCACCGATTTTTTAGTTTGCATGGTGTCGGCCATTGTTTTAGGCATATTTATGGCCAAAATGTATGCACTGAGAACAAAATGCACCCAAAGTTTTGGCATGGCATTGGCACTGCTCCCCCTGGCTGTGGCCATGGTAATCATCATGGTAAACGGCAATATCGGGGCGGGTGTTGCGGTGGCGGGGGCGTTTAGCCTTGTGCGTTTTCGCTCTGTCCCCGGCACAGCAAAAGAGATTATAGGCATATTCACGGCCATGTGTACAGGGCTTACCATCGGCATGGGTTATATAGGGTTCGCGGTGCTTTTCTCGATCATAGCTTGTCTGTTCGCGCTGTTTCTCAATATCACAAACTTTGGGGAGGAGAAAAACAGCACCTCCCGCACACTGCACATCACCATCCCCGAGAGCCTGAATTACGCCGATGTGTTTGACGATATATTCCAGAGCTTTACAAAGCAGGCCAAACTGATCTCGGCCAAGACCACCAATATGGGGAGCCTGTTTAAGCTCAGCTATGAGATAGAACTTCGTGACGCAGCGCAGGAAAAGCAGTTTATAGATGAACTGCGATGCCGAAACGGCAACCTTGAAATTATTATTACAAAGCAAGAAATGTTTGCGAATGTGCTGTAACATGACAGGAGGTCGCTATGCATAATGCAACAATTATTATACCGGCGTATCAGCCTTCTGAGAAACTGCCGGTTATGGTAAAGGAGTTAAGAGAAAACGGGTTTAGCAATATAGTTATTGTCGATGACGGAAGTGATATTTATTGTGAGCCGATATTTATAAAGGCTAAAGAGCTTGGGTGTTTGATAGTAAAACATCGCAAAAATAAAGGAAAAGGTGCGGCTCTCAAGACCGGAATAAAGTTTGCTATCGAAAATGTAGGGGTACAATACGGGGTTATAACAGCGGATGCTGACGGACAACACAAAGTAGGTGATATTATTAAAGTAGCCCGAGCTTTAGCCCAAGCCCCCCATTCACTAGTGCTCGGGATGCGTGATTTTAGCATAAAAAAAGTTCCCCTTAAAAGCTACTTTGGAAATAAAATAACGTCTTGCGTATTTAAATCTTCCACCGGAATTGCGTGCAAAGATACTCAAACAGGACTGCGAGGCATACCTGCAAGTCTTATAGACACAGCCCTAAAGACAGGCGGTTCACGATATGAATACGAGTATAATTTCCTTGAGGCCGCCGCAAAACAAACTGAAATTTGTGCTGTTGATATACAAACAATATATTTTGGCAATAATGAGCAGTCACATTTTCGCCCTGTACGTGACGGGGTGTTAATATATCAGCGTCCAATAAAATTTATCGCAAGCTCTTTTGTGGGGTTTTTGACTGATATTATTTTATTCACTGTTATTTCTCTGATTTTGTCACTCTACTCATTAGAAAATATAATCATAGCTACAGTTATATCACGGACTATGTCGGGCTTTGTTAATTATATTATAAATAAAAACTCTGTTTTCGGATTAAAAGGCAATACCATTGGCAGTATTATAAAATATTTTATTCTGTTCTTTTTTATAATGGGAGCAAGTGCGGTTGGCACATCGGGTGTCGATATGCTACTTGAAAACTCTGTGATATCGAAAATCATTGTTGATATCTCATTGTTTTTCTTTAGCTATTCCATTCAAAAAAACTGGGTTTTTGCAAAGAAGATGAGCAAACGGCAAATATCAAAAATGTGGAAATCTTGTGCGACATTGTTTTTTATCGGATATGTTAGCTTTACATTGCTCAACAGATTTGTTATATCTCAAAATGTAGTTGTCTTAGATGATGTATATTCGGAGCAGTATAACTCGCAGCAACTAACACAAGATGATGAGCATGTTTCGGGCGCAGACGCAGACGGTATACCCGAAAGCGAAATGGAGACACAAAGCGACGACCCGAGCGAAACTGACACCGTCATCACCGAGCCGATCATCACCGACACCTCTTATATCGACGAAAATACACAAATTACAATAAATACAATCAGAGAGTTTGATACCGAAATATATATAGCGGAGATAATAGTCAGTGACAGCTCACAGCTTATGGCAGGCCTTGCAGAGAACTCTTTCGGCACAAATGTAAAGGAAAAAACATCGGTTATTTCTGAGGAAAATGAAGGAATTATTGCAATTAACGGTGATTACTACGGCTTTAGAGATTATGGTTATGTAATGCGCAACGGATACCTTTACCGAGAGATTCAAACACCGGATGGCAATGAAGATTTGGTTATCTTTGAGGACGGCAATATGCAGATATTCAACGAAAGTGATATTTCCGCACAGGAACTTGCCGAGCTTGGAGCGGTGCAAATATTTTCATTTGGTCCGGGGCTCATCTCTGACGGTGAAGTTATAGTAGGTGAAGAAAGCAAGGTTGACCGTGAGGATGAAAGCAATCCCCGAACCGCAATAGCTATGATAGAACCTAATCACTATATCTTTATGGTAGCAGATGGCAGAACCGACATAAGCGAAGGGTTATCGCTGTATGAGATGGCGCTGGTGCTTTCCGAGTACGACTGTGAAGTTGCCTACAATTTAGACGGTGGTGGTTCGGCCACAATGGTATTTATGGGCGAAGTGGTGAACAATCCCACAACCAACGGCAGGGATTTTAAGGAAAGGAGTGTGAGTGATATTGTCTATATCGGAACGTAGGAAGGCTATACAGAAGTTTTATATGAAAAAACGGGTAAAACCATATTTCTTTATAACGCTGTTTTGTATATTGTTTTCTTTTATATATTTGCAGTTTTCCCATGGAGTCAGTTCGCCTCACATGACATATCTTTTTCTCTATCCTCTGATTTTCGGGGTATTGGTTGGGGTATTGTTTTATTGCCTTGCAAAAGGGGGCACAGATCATTTTTGGTCATCACATCTTTACCATACAGGTGTTGCGGCGCTTATTTTAGGTTCGCTGCTGCGAGGTGTGTTTGATATTGCGGGGACAGCGTCTATATATCAAACCGCACTGACAATAGGTGGAGCAGTTATGCTGTTTTGTGGTGCTACAGGTTTTATATTTTGCAAAATAATACAGCGTTCAAGATGAACGAGACTTTATATATTAAAATTACGACTTTTAGGAGGTCACTATTATGAAAAAATATATCGCAATTTTAACCGCGATTTCGATGTTCGCCTTGGCGGGCTGTGCCATGCTCGAAGATGCGGATAAGTCACAGGCATTAGGTGAGACATCTCAAGCTCAGTCCGACACAACTGCCGATGATATGCCGGCCACCGACACCACCACGACAGCTGAGCTCGATTTTCCAAGCGATGATTATTTGAAATACTTAGGCGAGAGTGTCACTTTCTCGGACGGCGATGAAATACTGATCACCGAGAGTGGAAGCTATGAGTTCACAGGCGATTACACAAGCAGTACCATAAACGTAAACGTCGATAAAGACACCGACGAAGGTGTCGTGTATCTTGTGCTAAACGGTGCAAATATTACGAGCGACACCTCCACGCCTATAAATATCATAGAGGCCAAAGATGTGGTTATCGTACTTGAAGGCGAGAACACCGTAACCCAAGGTGCGATCACCACCACCGATGAAGAATTTCCCTCGGGCGCTGTGCATTCCCAAGCTGATACCGTTATAACAGGTGAGGGTAGTTTGGTGGTAAATACGCTTTACATGGACGGAATTAACAGCCGTGATGATCTTATAATCGAGAACACAACCATAACTGTAAACGCAGTAGAACACGGCATAGAGGGCAAAGATTTGCTGGCGATAGATAATGCAAATATAAATGTTACCTCGGGTAGAGATGGGATTAGAACATCTAATGATGAGGATTTAGAAAAAGGCAATCTTATAATCACGAGCGGTAATTTTGTGGTTAACGCACAGCATGATGGAATTGTAGCCGAACAGACCTTGCAGATAGACGGTGGTAATTTTGATATCACAACGGGTGGCGGATTTGTAGAGGTGTTAAATGAAATTACACGGGGCGAGGGCTCGGGCGATACCGTTTCGGCAACAGATTTGCTTGAAGACAGTATGCGCTCATTAAAAGGCACAAACATCATAATAAGCGGTGGCGAGTTTGTACTGAATTCTTACGAAGACACTGTACATGCCAATGGGGTGCTTACGATAAACGGTGGTGTTTTTGATATTCTTTCGGGCGATGATGCACTTCATGCCGACACCGATTTAGTGATAAATGATGCAGATGTAGTAGTGCAAAACGGCTATGAGGGCATCGAGGGCGAAACGGTGACGATTAACGGCGGAGATATAAATGTTACCGTCCTGGACGATGCTATGAATGCAAACAGCGATACCGGCTTTATTAAGATTACAGGCGGAACAATTTTCCTGAAATGTAGCGGTGACGGTATCGATTCAAACGGCGATTTGATCATCGAGGGTGGAGACATTGTCATAGATGTAGATGCTCTGTACTCCGGAGGCGATGGCGCACTCGATGTAAGCGGCACCTACACAATATCGGGTGGTAGTGTAACAGATGAAAACGGCAACGAAATATCATCTAATACAAGCGCTCCCGGTGGCGGTGGCGGTGGCGGAGGCGGTGGCGGAATGATGCCACCCAGCAACAACGGGCCGGGCGGAAATCGTCCGAGGGTGTAGAAGATTGGGTGAAAAACCAATAGGGCACCCCTTCAATAAAACTACTATTTACAATCATCTCACAGTCTTTTGTGGGGTGATTGTTTTTTAGCTCGGGCGTTTATGCTGTTTCTTTAATCAAACTTTAATAAATCTATGCTATAATACAAAAAACAACTAAGGGGGCGTGCTTGTGAGAATTTTACTGGCCGAAGATGAAAGAGATATGAATAAAATCATCACAAAAAAACTGACATCCGAGGGCTATGCCGTTGATAGTCTCTTTGACGGTCAAACCGCTCTGGAATATATACAAAGTACCGACTATGATGTAATAATACTTGATATTATGATGCCGGGGCAGGATGGCTTTTCGGTGCTTAAAACAATGCGCCTTAAATGTATAGAAACCCCGGTGATTTTTCTAACAGCAAGAGATGCCGTGGCAGATAGAGTAAAGGGGCTTGATTTAGGTGCAAACGATTATATTGTAAAACCCTTTTCTTTTGAGGAACTTATGGCCCGTATTCGTGTTATGACAAGACTGCAGTCGGGAAAGTCTACAAGTGTGTTGGCCGTGGGGGATTTGTCGCTTGATATCAGCTCGCACATTGTAAAGCGTGGAGATAACGTGATAAACCTTTCGGCAAAAGAATATGCCATTCTCAAATTTATGATGTATAATGCAGGGATTGTGCTTTCGAGAGAAAAAATAGAAAATCATATTTGGAACTATGACTATGAGGGCGGCACAAATGTTGTGGATGTGTATATCAGATATCTTAGAAAGAAAATCGACAGCGATTACGATATAAAGCTTATACATACCGTGAGAGGCAGCGGTTATGTTATTCGGGAGGGGCTATGAAAAAAATATCGGCAAAAATAAGGCTTACCCTTTTTACAACAGTTCTCATGCTACTCATGGCCGGTGTTTTAATCGGTCTGATGTTTTCGCTGGGTGATGATATTGTTTCGGCAAACAGCATCTCCCAGCTAACCGAAGTGGTAGACGATAACTCAAATGAACTTGAGTTTGATGACGGCAAACTTGATACCGATGATGTGGATTTTTTCAAAAAAGGTGTGTATACGCTCTTGTATTCACAAGAAGGCGAACATATAGCGGGAGATTTCCCCGAGGAAGGCATATCCTCACAGCCGTTTATGGACAAACAAACCACCGAGTTTACCGCCGATGGGACACTGTATTATATCTATGACAGACTGTCGCCGGTCGAGGATTCTCGTTCCCTTGTGTGGATGCGTGGCGTTATAGCTGTGGATGAGCTGGCAAGCGCCACAAACAGCATTTTACAAACAGCATTATTCTCTTTGCCGTTTTTTGTGCTACTGGGTGCGATAGGGTGCTATTTTATTGCGAAAAGCACATTCCGACCCATAGACAAAATTGTAAAAACAGCACAAGAAATCAGCGAGAATGAAAACCTCGCTTTACGTATAGACCTGCAAGGTGCAAGCCCCGAAATTCGCAAACTTTCCGATACATTCGATAACATGTTTGAGCGTTTAGAGATTGCATTTGAGGCCGAGAAACAATTTACTTCGGACGTTTCCCATGAGCTTAGGACACCGACGGCCGTTATTTTAGCGCAGTGCGAGTATGCCGTTGGCGAGAATGTCACAGCACAGGATAAGGAGGAAGCGCTCGAAACGGTGCAAAGGCAGGCCCTTAAGATGTCAAACCTCATATCTGACTTGCTAAACCTTACCCGCCTTGATAGAGGAGTGGAAAAAGCAGAGCGTGCGCGCATAAACCTCAGCGAGCTTGCTATAGAGGTTTGTGAGGAGCAGGGGCTTATCGCACCTACCGACCTTAAACTCACCTATGATATTGAGCCGAATATAAGCGGTTTGTTTGATTATGCGATGATTAGCAGACTTCTGGAAAACTTAATAAGCAATGCACTGCGTTACAAAAAAGAAAATGGCAACGCCCATATTACACTCGCTCAAACCGCTACCGAAATAATCTTATCGGTAAAAGATGACGGCATAGGCATCGCAAAGGAGCACAGGGAGAAGATTTGGCATAGATTTTATCAGGTGGACCGTTCCCGCACGGCCAGCCAAAACGGAAGCATGGGCTTAGGACTATCTATGGTAGCACAGATTGCCAAACTTCATAACGCAAAAATCGAGCTTGAAAGCGAGCCGAATAAAGGCAGTTTATTCACAGTGAGATTCCCAAAATAAATTTTTAGGTTTTAATGTTATTTTAATTTTGGGGATATAAGATAGAAATATCAAAGAGAGCTACTAACAAAAAATACACGGAGGTATCATTATGAAATTACACAACACATTAAAAAAAGTCGGCATTATCTCTTGCGCCGTTATTCTGGTGGCAGCGCTTGCGGGCTGCGGGGTGTCGCCCGCAACCACAACGCCCGATGCGTCAAGTGAACAACAGATTGCCCAGCAGGATGACACCACTACATCTACCTCGTCAGAGCCAACATCAGAAAGTGGCACCGAAGATTATATTAGCGAAGCCGAGGCCAAAGCCATCGCCCTTGCACATGCAGGAATAAATGAAGCCGATGTTTCGCATATGCTTTGCAAACTCGATTATGATGACGGTGTCGCCGAGTATGAAGTGGAGTTTTGGGACGGCACAACCGAGTATGATTATGAGATAAATGCGGTGAGCGGTGAAATTATAGGTTACGACTATGACATGGAAAGCTATAGCGGAAATTCTGCAACAACACCTAATGCGAGCACTTCGAGCGAGTATATCGGTGAAGCACAGGCCAAATCCATCGCCCTTGCACATGCAGGAGTGACGCAAAGCGAGGCCGGTAGCATTAAATGCGAGTTTGACTTTGATGATGGCCGTGCCGAGTATGATGTTGAATGGAGAATAGGCGCAGTGGAGTACGAATATACCATTAGTGCTACCGACGGTACAATTTGGGAGCACGATGTAGATTACGATGATTAATGCAAAGAATTAAAACTATACTTGTGGGGTCAAACCCTGTTAAAAGTCCTCGATGATGTTCGAAATTGTTACGATTTGATGCCCGACCATTTTGGTGACGGTCATGACTTTGGTAAAAAATAAAAACCACCCACTTAAGGGTTGAGAATTTTATATATATGCCAAAATTATGGCCGTCATCAATACCTACTCCCCCCGCACCCTTTGCAGGATAACAGGTAACTGCTCCAATATATACTCTACCTCGGCTTGGGTGCTACCACGACCAAGTGATATGCGCAGGCTACCGCCTATATAATCCTTGGGTACACCCATTGCACGCAGTACATGGGACGGCTCAATACTCTGTGAGTTACAGGCCGCACCCATAGAGGCGAATATGCCGGCCGACCCCAGTCTTATCATAAGCGGTTCGGCCTGTACGCCCTTAAAACTGACATTAAGTACGCCCGCTATGGCTTTGTGCTGTGGGGTGTTTATGCGGGTGTTTGGGATATTTGCTATGCCCTCACGCAACTGTGCTGTAAGATCGGCAAGCTTTTTACGGCGATCTGCCTTTTCACATTCAAGTAGTTTTATCGCACTGCCAAACCCCACTATGGCGGGGGTGTTCTCGGTGCCACCCCGACGGTGACCCTCCTGTTGCCCGCCGTGCTGACAGGCCATCAAGGGGGTGGCCTGTCGCACAAATAGCGCTCCCACACCTTTGGGGCCGTATATCTTGTGCGCCGAAAGGCTTAGCAAATCCACAGGGGTGTGGCTTAAATCTATATCGATACTGCCCATGGCCTGCACGGCGTCGGTATGAAAAAGTGCCCCGCCCTCATGTGCGATGTCGCACAGTTCCTGTATGGGCTGTGCCGCACCTGTTTCGTTGTTGATCCACATGATTGATACAAGCCCCGTTGTGGGTTTTATGGCCTGTTTAAGGCTTTGGGGCTGTATTATGCCGTCTTTATCACAGGGCAAGACAGTCAATTCAAACCCCTGACGCTCGAGTGCCATGGCCGTCTCGCCCACCGCATGATGCTCTATAGCCGTGGTGATGATATGAGTTTTGCCACCCGCTTTGAGTGCTGTCATAACCCCTATTAGGGCGAGATTGTCGGCCTCGGTGCCACCGCTTGTAAATATAAGCTCCTCGGGTAGGCAGTGCAGATAGTCAGACAGGATTTGACGGCTACTCTCTATGCCCGCCTTTACCTGCCTGCCACCCATATAAAGTGACGAGGGGTTATAAAACATCTCGCCAAAATAGGGGAGCATATCACGCAAAACTTCCTCTGCCACAGGCGTGGTGGCGGCATAATCCGCATAAATTTTCATAAAAATCTCCATTCAGTAACAGCACAAACAGTTTTGAAAAAACTCCACACAGAATGGAGAT
>CAYJGR010000012.1:0-24039 GCA_964370005.1 uncultured Oscillospiraceae bacterium | reverse complement strand
TCGCCCGTCCTCGGGCGAGGCCTTCAAAATAAGATTTTAGCGTGATTTATCACGCTATACTCCATTCAGTAACAGCACAAACAGTTTTGAAAAAACTCCACACAGAATGGAGATTTTTTCGGCATCTCGCCCGTCCTCGGGCGAGGCCTTCAAAATAAGATTTTAGCGTGATTTATCACGCGCACAACTCCTTATGCCACGCAAGCGTTTTTTAGTAGCTCAACAATTTGACCGAGCAACTGTTTTTCGCCTATGTGGGCAATAAAAGGCTTGCCCGAAATGACAGGGCAGGACATATTCTCAAAATAAGGGAACATCTCGATAATAAGGCTGTAACGCTTGCAATCCGGCTCGGCACCCTCCCAGAGGTTGTGTACCGTCACAGCTACATCTATATCGGCCTTGTCACAGCACTCCTGAATGTTTTGGGCGGCCATGAGCATGGTTGTACCACATAGCCCGCCTGCAATAAGCACCTGTTTCATAATACACAATCACACCCTTATTTATTTATCAGTCGTCGTCCTCTGCATTTTCCATGCGTGCAAAAATGTCAATCACCTGCTCGGGTGTCTTGGCATTTTTCATCTCTATGAGCAGTTCTTCCTTTGAAAAACATCTCATAAGGCTCTGCAAATCGCCAAGTTGCTTATCGGGGTTTTCATTTGCAAGTACAAATACAAGCTCGGCCATCAAAAGATCCTCATGGTCGGCCATGTTATAAAATCCCACGGGTTTTTGCATAATTGCCATGCCGATACCGCTTTTGTGGACTGTGCCCTCGGCCGCATGGGGGATGGCGGTTATCACGCCGTCGGTGGGAAGGCCTGTGGGGTAACGTTTTTCACGCTCTATGGCACGTTCGGCGTAGTCTGCATCGACAAAACCGTTCTCGGCCATGACGGCCACGATTTTGCGTATACAGTCATCACTGTTGTCGGCCTCTAAATCAAATATAATATTGCGCTTATCAAGTTCTACCATTTTATGACCTCCGAGGTATAAAGTGCGAGAATGGGAACCATACAGGCTCCCATCCTCAATACTTTTCTTATTTTAGTATAGCACAGTTTTTATTATGCGAAAAGTCCGAAAATCTTAACGATGAGGAAGCCCAGGGGATCGCCGCCCATGTCAAAGCTGGAGTTCATGGTTGTGGGATCGGCAAGACCGAGGTTACCCATGGTCAGGGTGTGCAGGTCGGCCATGTTGGTAGCAATCAAGAGTACGGGTATCATCCAAAGTACGGTGAACAGCACCATACGGAACACGTTACCCTTGAAGTAGGGAGCGATAGCACCACACCAGTAGGG
This sequence comes from uncultured Oscillospiraceae bacterium, assembly GCA_964370005.1. Classification (GTDB taxonomy): domain Bacteria; phylum Bacillota; class Clostridia; order Oscillospirales; family Ruminococcaceae; genus Heteroruminococcus. The sequence goes on along the minus strand of CAYJGR010000012.1, from coordinate 22,726 downwards.
GATAACGGCAAGCGATGCGATGGGGATAAGAGCATTGCCGGGCAGGAAGATGGCCAAAAGCACTGCCAAGGGGTAAAGCACAACGGCCGAGGCCATTACAGAGGGATGACCGAGCAAAGCGGCACAGTCAACGGCAACATAAACTTCTTTTTTGCCCTCAAAGCGATCCTGTACAAACTCGGTAACGGCGTTTGCGATGGGAATAGCGCCTTCACAAAGAACCGAAACAGTCTTAGGTAGGAATACCATAAGTACGCCCATCTCGATGCCGAGTTGGAGGGCTGCTTGATATGTATACCCACCGAGCACACCGATGATGATACCGATGATAACACCCATAACGCCCAGCTCACCGAAGATGCCCATACGCTTACGGATTTTTTCGGGCGAGGCATCTATTTTGTTGATGCCGGGGATTTTCTCGAGGATAAAGTTCACAGGCTTTGCAAATATTGCAAGCACTGTAACGGTACATGGAACCGAGATACCGGGCAGACCGTTGAACTCTTGATAATCCTTAGCGGTGTAGTCACCGATGAAGGAGTTAATGGTGAGGAACAGCACGCCGGCGACAACGCCCAGGGTGACATTGCCATCTGTGAGAGCCCATACAAAGCCGGCTACAACGTTGCCGTGCCAAATGCTCCAGATATCTGTCCACATGGTTTTAACGACGCCGATGAGTACCAATATAGCGTTGATAGCCAGTGTGCCGATGATAACAAAGGCAAGACCGGGCCAAGCAAAAGCTACACCTGCGCTACCCCAGCCCACGTCGGCCACGTTGGTATTGGTGTTAAAACGTTCCGAGAAAGCAACAATTGCAGGGGTGAGTATAGCGGTGGCATTGTTTATGATTACAAACAAGCCTGCAAGACCGATACCGGCATAAAGACCGCCACGAACTGATTTGGCGACGCCTGCTCTAAAAACAAGCCCCAAAAGACACATAACTGCTGCGACGAGCACAGAACTACCTAAACTTCCGATAAAAGCGGATACTGATGCTGCAAAATCCATAACAAATTCCTCCCAATTTTAATGATTTCGATACAAACACTTCACTCAAAATGATGGGGATAGCCGGTTGTACATTTCCTATGAGCACCCCGCACGGCACACATAGGGGGGTAAAGCTTTATCGGTCAGTCACCTTGATATATTTCATCCATCAAAGCGATTACCTTCTGTGTTGTTTCGAGCTTGGCTTTTTTGCCACCGATCAGATAGGATAGCCCCTGTACAGAGGGTGCACCAAATGTCGGGTCAACCTGTGTCATCCAAACAACCACCATATTTTCACGGTCCTTATAAGGTGCCATTTGATCGATTTGAATAAACTTCACCTCATAATCATGTATGCCCTCTTTTTCCAAAAACTCTTCGATGGTCATACATGCATTGTGTGAGGTGTTGATTCCCGCGCCACATACACATAGCACCAGTTTGTTCTTTGCCATGTTGTGCCTCCTTTTTGTACTATCTTATGAATAATAGTAACATAAACAGAACATATTTCAATACTTTGTCGTCAATACGATGCACATATGTGCAATAAAGTTGTGAAATTTGATATATTTGCCCATCACAAACCGTGTTTTATGTGTATTAACCATAGTTAGATGTGTATTTTTGTTGAAATGGCACGAAAAAAGGCTCTATAGTCCCAAAATGAATTTGGTAATATTTTGTCATGAAATTTTGTGCGCTCACATAAGCTTTTGACTTCCGGCCAGTGATATGGCGGCCACCTCGTCAATTATAAGGCCTTTTAAATATCCGCCTCGTGCGGCGGCAATTATTGATGCCCTTTTGTTCTCGCCTGTAGCCAGTCCGATTACATTGGGCAGTGCTCGCAAATCCTCGGCAGGTATTGTTATGGTGCGACCCCAAAGCAAAGTTTTAGCCACATCCCCATCTTGGGTCAAACGATGACCGCATATATCGGCCGCTGTGCCCTGTTCCACCAAATGTTCCGATTCATCCAAAGTGATATACCCACCCAAATGGGTGGCACTCTCAGAGGGAATACTCGACCCAAGCCCCACAAATGCAACATCTAAATGGCGCATTTTGTTGATATGCTCCTCACATTCCTTTTCCATCAAGAGTGAAGCGAGCTTGCGATCTCTCACCACCATGGGGTATTGTAGCAGTGCGGCATGTGCGCCCATCTTTTGGGCAAGAATTTTTACAAGCTCTCGGCCATCTTTCATGCTGTTGGAAACATGTACGCCGCCGGTGATTTGTACCACCTCCAACCCCTGCATATCAGGGTTGCCGGGATATGCATCAATCATGGCCTCCATAGTGGAACCCCATTCGATGCCGACTCTCATATTACATTTGAGATTTTTAAGCAGATATTTGGCGGCGGCCTGCCCCACATTTTTTTTGCTGTCATCGGGTGCGGGGGCTGAGGGTACGACCTGTACCATAGACAGATTAAAATGGTTTTTTATTTTCTCTTCCAATTCAGTGCCCAAATCGGGATATTCACATATTTCAAAGCGTACAACCCGCATATCCCTCGCCAATGTGAGCATACGTGAAACCTTTGAACGGGAAATGCCCATGGTGGTGGCAATCTCCTCCTGTGACATATTGGCCACATAATAAAGTTTTGCCACCTGTACAAGATATTTTCGACTGCTAAACTGAGTCATTGAAAACACACCACCCCAAAAATATTTTTTATGATATATGCCCATTATCCCCGTGCTCACATTACGAGGAGCACAGGGATAATTTTTGTGGACATTCGTATGCTTACAGTGGGTAGACACCGTATTGCTTGCCAAATTTGTACATGTCAAAAAAGTTCTGCACAGGCACATCGTTTTGGAAGTGATTTGAGGGCGAGAATATATATCCGCCACCAGGTCCAAACTCGGCCAGACGCCTTTTGCACTCGGCTTCCAACTTTTCGGTGGTGCCGGGCAGTGCCTCTTGGATATCGACACCGCCGTGGAAAACAAGCTTATCGCCAAATTCGGCCTTTAGCTCGGCAGAATCCATGCCGGCGGCCAAGGGCTGTAATGCGCTTAATATCTCGACACCCGACTGGACGAACAGGGGCATGAGTGCCCGCACGCTACCACAGCTGTGAAGGAATATCTTCACATTTGGGGCGGCCTCTTTCACGGCCGAGAAAAGTCTTTGATGAGCTTTTAGGAAAAACTCCTCATACAGGTCGGGGGAGATAAAAGGCCCATTTTGTGTGCCCCAATCGGAGGAAAATTCAATCCATTCGATCCAAGGCCCTACAGTTTTGACATAATTTACATTGAGTTCGATTAAGAGATCGGTAACCTTATTTATAAGGGCGATCGCAAATTCGGGCTCGATGTAGAGATCCATCAAAAACTGTTCAAACCCACGCAGATATTGACACCATTCAAATATAGTGCCCGACGTGGCCGAGGTTGCTGTGATGGCAAAGTCGGTATTTTCATACCAATCTTTTGCCTTCTCAGCAAGACCCCTAAAGCGCCCGGGGTCGCTCATATTCGGCCAAGAGTAGCTCTGTAAATCCTCCTCGGTGGCCTCGGCCAGAGGATGAAGGGTGAACGAAGGGTGGCTACCTATAATCTTGCGCCCTACGCCCCATTCATCAATGATATTTTCCTGCTCATCTAAATAGGATTTAAACCCATCGGGCTTACCTATATTTATGTGTCTAAAATCAGAGCTTACCATGTCGCTGAGATTGTAGTCCTCATACTCAGAGGTAGAACCCGGACGGATACGTTCGCCAAGCGGGTCGAGTTTTATTTCCTCGGCTAAACGCAGATAGAAATTTGTGTTAAGACGGCTGTCGGAACCCCACAAATCGAGGGGCACTCTATCCGGCTCCTGAAAGTTTATCGTTTTTCTTACACGCTCTCTGCTTGTCATTTCAACGCCCCATTCCGCCACACCACGTGGCTTAAAATGAAAGTTAAGTTCATAACTAAATTGATATAATGTTGCGGACGCAGCAGTATGCGGCTGCCCCGTCCGCCATTGCCCTATCACATGAGTGAGGGTTGTGTAACTCAATTATGTAAGCAAAACGCCCACAAGTCAATACTATGTGCAGTAAAACCGCAAAATAAATGCACACATGTGCAAATACTTTTAAAATACAATCAGAAATTAAGGGCAATGGGGGTGAATAGTGAGAAATTAAGAGCACTCCTATTTGTAGGCACGGCCGTCGCGCCGCTTTACTCGGTTTGACTAAACACAGAATTAGTGGTAGAATTATGTACAGATTTTGTGGTGTTGGTACTGCTTTTTATATGTTCTATATAACTTATGCCCCAGTGTTGTAGAGCCTCCAAGACCGGTGCAAATTGCTCGCCGATAGGGCTTAGGGTGTATTCCACCCTCGGGGGAACTTGGTGGTAGTCGTGGCGTAGGATAAGCCCCTCTTCCTCAAGAAGTTTTAACTGTCTTGATAGTGAGGTGTGGGTTATATCCTCGGGCATCCTCCTTTGCAGCTCGTTAAAGCGCAAGGCCCCCTGTGAGAGCATATAAAGTATATAGATAGACCATTTACCCGAGAGTAGTTTTTGGGTGGTGAGATAAGGGCAAATACCGAACAAATCCTGTTTCATCATAAAAACTCCTTTAGTAGTTATAGTATCATTTTTGATACCGGTATCATAAAATATCGTACTTGTTTTTTTGTTTGTATGATATTACAATAACATATGACAGTTATTATTGCAACATATTTAGAGGAGGTTTGCGTTATGAGAAAGTTATTGATTGTAATGAGCATTGTGTTGATGATTGCGTTGGCACTTTCGGGGTGTGGGCAGAGTGAGCCGGCCGCCGAGGGGGATAAACTCACTGTGGTGATGGAGCTTGCATACCCACCCTTTGAGATGAAGGACGAGGCGGGAGACCCCAGTGGTGTGAGCGTCGATTTTATAAAGGCCTTTGGTGAGCATGTGGGGCGTGAGGTTGAGATTGTCAACACCGCATGGGATGGGCTAATTCCCTCATTGCAAACAGGCAAAGCCGATATCATCGTATCCTCTATGACCATAACCGAGGAGCGGGAGCAGACGGTGGACTTTTCCGACCCATACGCCAATTCTTTGTTGGCGGTGCTGGTCAACAGCGATTCGGGTATAACCACAATTGATGATCTCAATGTCGAGGGCAAGAGAGTGGCGGTAAAGACCGGCTCGACCGGGCATATATACGCCACCGAGAACCTGACAAACGCCGAGATTATAGTGCTGGCCGATGAGAGCGCCTGCGTGACCGAGGTGTCCCAAGGCAAGGCCGACGGTTTTATCTATGACCAGCTAACCATATACCGCAACCAGCAGGCAAATGCCGACACCACCTCTGCGGTGTTCATCCCCTTTCAAGAGGCCGACTATTGGGGTGTGGCGGTGCAGGAGGGCAACACAGAACTGCTGACCCAAATAAATGAGTTCATCGCCACCTATACACAGGAGGGCGGGTTCGACGAACTTAGCGAAAAATACCTTTCGGAGGAAAAAGAAACATTTGAAACCCTTGGGTTTAAGTGGTTTTTTGATTTGAGCTGATGAATGTATTTTGTAGCGATAAACAAAATACCCCTGCGCTGAAGGTCACGGTGAATGTGCTCATACTCACCGTGGCCTTGGTGGGTTTATTTTGGGTTTTTATAGATATATCGGGCGTGGTGCTGAACTTTGAGTTTTTAACCGAGTACCGCATAAGAATTTTGGATGGATTTTTGGTCACCATTGCCTTGAGCATATGCGGTTTGTTTCTCAGTTTGCTCATAGGGCTTGCAAGTGCCGTGATGCAAAGCAGTAATATTTTGGTGGTGCGCTATCTATCAAAAATGTATGTGGCTATAATACGAGGCACCCCCCTTATAAGCCAAATTTATCTTTTTTATTACATAGTGGGAACAGCGCTCGGGCTTGAAAGTCGTTTTTTAGCCGGTGTAATCATCTTATCCATCTTTGAGGGTGCATATATAAGTGAAATTATAAGGGGAAGTCTCTTGTCCATGGATACCACTCAACTTGAGGCGGCCAAAGCGGTGGGCTTTTCCCGCCGACAAACCCTTCGTTATGTGGTGGTGCCACAGCTTGTGACCCGCACCCTGCCGGCTCTCACGGGACAGTTTGCATCTATAATAAAAGACTCATCACTTTTATCCATCATTGCTATGGTGGAAATAACCCAGACAATCAGGGAACTTACGGCCATAGACCTCAACTTCTTTGGGCCGTACTTTGCCCTTAGTATAATATATCTTGTCTTGACACTCCCAATCACCCTGTTTAGCAAATGGATAGAGAGGAGGTTTTCGTATGAGAATAGAAATTGAAGACCTCAAAAAATCCTATGATGGCGATGTGCTCAGCGGCATTACCTTAAACGACGATGTCAAAACCTTGGCGGTAATAGGGCGCTCGGGGTGTGGCAAGTCCACCCTCTTGCGAATTATGGGGGGACTGGTGGAAAAAACAAGCGGGAGGGTATGCCTCGATGGACTTGAGGTGGCCGATACCTCGGCCTACCGCCGAAACATCGGGTTTGTATTCCAACAAAGCGGTCTGTTTTCCCACCTGTGCGCCATGGACAACATAACCCTGCCCCTTATAAAGGTACATGGCATGTCAAAACAGCAGGCGACCGAGCGGGCGGGGGAACTTTTGGAGCGGTTTGGGCTGTGCGCCGAGGCCGCCAAGCGCCCCGCTGAACTTTCGGGTGGACAAAAACAGCGCATAGCCATCGCTCGTGCTGTGGCACCTAAGCCCCGAATATTGCTGCTCGATGAGCCGACCTCGGCACTCGACCCCAGCTACACCACCGAGGTGTTGGAGGTTATAAATGAGCTACGTGGGGAGGATTTATCCTTTGTCATAGCCACTCATGAGATGGGGTTTGCCCTGCACTCCTGTGAGAAGGTGGCGTTTATGGATGGGGGTGTGATAGTGGAGTACGGCGACAGCAAAAAAATGTTCTCCGACCCACAGACATCCGAATTAAAACAGTTCTTGGCGAGGTTGTTGCAATGGAGGGTGTAAAAAGTTAGCAATTGTGAGTGAGAAATTAGGAGTCAAGGTCAAGAGCGTTTTGGCCTTTGATCTTAACTTCTCACTCTTAATTTATAACACCCAATTAACAATTGACCTTTTCATTATAATAATGTACAATAAGTGGAAGTGTTCACAGGTTTTGGCCGAGTGGGCAACTTTGTGATTAACTGAAACTTTGGGAGGATTATCCTATGATAAAGATTTCTCCATCGGTCTTGGCGGCTGATTTTGCAGATCTCGGGCGTGAACTCGAGGCGGTAAAACTGGCCGGTGCCGATATGATACATGTCGATGTGATGGACGGTATGTTTGTGCCCAACTTCAGCCTTGGCATTCCCGTGATTGAGGCCATGCGACGAGTGAGTGATATGTTTTTTGACGTTCACCTTATGATTGCTAAGCCATCGGAATATGTCGAAACATTTATCGATGCGGGGGCCGACCTTGTGACATTTCATGTCGAGACCGAACCCGAGAAAACCGATAGAATTATCAGTACTATAAAACAGCGTGGATGCAAGGTGGGGCTTACTCTGAAGCCCGCCACACCCATAGAGCGACTACTGCCCTATCTGCCACAGATCGATTTGGCACTGGTTATGACAGTGCAACCGGGATTTGGTGGACAAGCTTTTCGTGAAGATATGCTCACAAAGGTGACGACCATAAGAGATGAGGCCGAGCGCATAGGCAAAAGCGATCTCATCATTCAGGTGGATGGTGGGGTCAACGGTGATACCGCCGCCCGCTGTGTGAGAGCGGGGGCAAACTGCCTTGTGGCGGGATCGGCCGTATTTGGCAAGCCCGACTACTCTGCGGCCATTTCGGCACTTCGCATCGCCGACTGACCGCACACTGCTTTTTTAGCAAAGAAAGGGGGAAGGCCCAATGGATTTGCGCTTGAGATGGGATAAAGGCGTGCATCTTCAGCAGTACAAAGAACCGGCTATATCGAGGGAAATCAGGACATTTCTTAACACCTCTACAGGCGAGGAGAAAATTGCCCACGAGGTGGGAATTCCTATAACCGATATGGCGCCGGAGGATATAATACAGGTTGCAAGGCTGGCCGGAGTAATCGATGAGAGAGATGGTATTCCTTTATATAAAAAACTTCTGCGGGCGGCCTATAAAGGCATAAAAACCGTGGTGGTCGATGCACTGGATGACGAGCCATATGTATCAAGTCAAATTGCACCTCTACTCTTCCACAGCGAGGATGTGATGAGTGGATTGGCGGCCGTTATGAGGGCGACAGGTGCCGAGACAAATTTTATAGTTGTTTATAAAAACCTCAATGATATCAGTATTCGTATACCAAATGCCATAGATGGCGTCAAGGTATCCCGTATAGGTGGCAAATATCCCGCCGAGTCACATATCGGTGTCGAGCTGGGGCTACGCCGTTCGTTTGTGACGGTGGGCATATGTTCGCTGATACATTTTGCAAGAGCACTGCGCAGTGGACAGGTGCAAAATACCTCATTTGTCACGGTGGCCGGCAACTGTGTGGGCAATCCCACAAACCTTGAAGTGTCTATAGGTATGGGGCTTGATCAGGTATTGGAGCGCTGTGGCCTGACCGATAACCCTACCCGTGTGGTTGTGGGTGGGTCTATGACCGGTATACCTGTGATTGATACCGAAAAAACTGTGATATCGGCAACGACAAGGGCGGTGCTGGCTTTCCGTGAAGATGAGCGGGATTATCACTTTGCGTGTATCGGGTGTGGCAAGTGTTTGTCGGTTTGTCCGGCGGGACTTGACCCACAAACCATATATAAAAGTATCACAAGGCGCAAACCCTCGGGGCTTGTTGGACAGGAAGCGACCCGTTGTCAAGATTGCGGAACATGCAGCTACATCTGCCCCGCAAAACTTCCGCTTTCCACCACTATAGGTGAGTATGCTTACTCGCAACAAAAGGAGGTGGCTGAATATGAAGTTGATCCAGCGTGATGCACCTCACATTCGCCACAGCGACAGCAATAAAACCGTCATGGGAGATGTTATAATCACCTTGCTTGCACTTTATATCATTGCGGTGAGTTTTTACGGTGTGCGTGTGCTTATGGTGATGGTGGTGTCGGTGCTTGTTTGTGTGTTAAGTGACATTGTGGGAGTGCTACTTCGTCGCCGTGAGGTGAACTACCGAGATTTTTCCCCCATAGTCACAGGGCTTATAATCCCACTACTTATGCCGGCCACCACGGACTATACCACAATAATTGCGGCCTGTGTATTCGCTATACTTATAATTAAACACCCCTTTGGCGGTCTTGGTGAGAATATGTTCAACCCCGCCGCAGGTGGTGTGGCTTTTGCCATCGTATTACAACCCACCAAAATGTTTGCCTACCCTGAACCCTTTGCCAACATACCCTTGTTTGATATCTCGGGGGTGGCCACTGTGTCGGGTGATGCGGGGGCTTTGAAGTACGGCGGTGTGCCGGGCGAGAGTATCGGAGATATGATTTTAGGACTTACCCCCGGTGCTATGGGTGCCTCAAGTATACTCGTTATTATAGCCTGCTTTGTATTTTTAGCCTATAGACGTACAGTGCCTTTTATACAACCACTCGCATTTATGGCGGCCGTGGCCTTGGTGGCGCTGATATTTCCCCGCGCCAACCTGCCTGCGGGTGAATCGATCATGAGAGAACTTTTCTCTGGTTCACTGCTGTTTGGCGGGGTGTTTTTGCTCAGCGATCCCGTGACCTCGCCCAAGCGCTTTTCGGCACGGCTTTGTTACGGCTTTGCCGCCGGCATTGTGGCCATGGTGTTTCGCCATATCGGTGCATTTGAACAGACCGTGACATTTGCAGTACTGCTTATGAACGCCGTGAGCACCGAGTTCGACCGAGGAGCTGTATGGGCAGGACGTTACATCGCACAAAGGAGGATGGGCAATGAGACTGAAGAGGAATAGAAAGGCCTATCGCTTTTTTAAGAGAACCAAAGGTGCACTCGGAAATAACGCCCTTCTAATGGGCGGCATGGGACTACCTTTTGTCGTCATGGCAGCCGTGAGCCTAAGGGCATCCGTGGCACTTATAATCGCCATGATTTGCGCTGTCATACCCGCCTATATCGCTTGTGTGGCTTTGGGCAAGAAAGTCGATGTGATTGTACGATCGATAGTATGCACCGCCCTATCGGTGGTGGGGGTTATGCTTTCACGCCAGATAATAGGCTTTATTTCGCCTGAAATTTTTGATACACTCGGTATATTCCTACCCCTAATGGCAATAAACAGTCTTGTAGTAGCTTGTTGTCTCGAGAAGAAACCCAAACCGGCAAAGCTGTCAGGACGATTGGCCTTGGGTGTGGTTGGCTTTTCGCTTGTGGCGATCTTGGTGGGTGGTTTGCGTGAGCTGTTTGTGGCCGGCAACCTGTGGGGTGTAAACATCTTGGAACCCCAAATCCCCATAGCCGGGACAGTGTTTTTTGGCTTTTTGTTCCTGGGGCTGTTGGCCGCGCTCGCCCAAAAGGGGCGCCGTATAATTACAGCGATAAATTATCGCCTTGATAATCCCACCCTTGAACAACTACAGCGCCAAGAAAAAGAAAGGATGGTGGACTGATTATGGAAACTGTACAGAGCATATTTGGTTTGTTTCTATCGGCCACTATTCTTGAAAATGTTATATTTACACGACCTATGGGCATATCTGAATCCATCACAAATAAAAAATATGATCGAGAAATGCCTATATTTGCCCTCGCAGTGCTTATTTTAACCACATTGTCCTCACTTGTGGGAAGTGGTTTGCGCTATATGACAGATACGCTCCTCCCCGACCTACCCGAATATGGGCAAGAGGCTATCCTGTTCTTGGCAGTCATAATCTCCTACGCTGTCATGTGGGGGGTGCTGAAATATAAATTTGCCACATATCTGCCCCGCTTTAACAGCCTGCTTGCACGAGCAGCCCTCAGCGGTGCGGTGTATGGATGCCTGCTTATGGCCGGTGCCACCGATCTTGATGCGTTATCATCAGTGGTGTATGGCCTTGGGACAGGGTGTGGCATGGTTGTGGCTGTATGGCTACTTGGGGTTGCCCGTCGCCGATTCTCTTACATCGATTTGCCACGAGCATTTAAGGGTATGCCTATAATGCTGCTCTATTTGGGAATACTTTCTCTTGTGATTTATGGGCTTCTTGGACATAATCAACCGACATAAATAAAGGCAATTAGGAGTTAGGAATGAGAAATTAGGAATGATGGAATCGCTATGCGATGGATTTGTATTTAGAGCAAAGGGCGAGAACATAATCACATTCACACCCGAGGTGAGGACTTATGGCCAAGAAATATAAAATTGTGCGGGGATCTCACCTGTACCGAAAAAATGGAGTTTCCCCTTTCAAAGTGATATTTGGCATTCTATTGGTGGCAGGTCTCTTTGCGGCGGGATGGTTTTTATACGAGCCGGTATACAACTTCGTTATGGGCATAGATATCATTCCCGACCAGCCCCAGAGCGCCCAAAGTAGCCAGGCCGAGCCCTCTGAGCAGTCACAAGCAGAAGATCCTGCTGTTCCCACCACACCCGCCCATCCCGAGGAACTTGTCACGGTCTACTTGCCTCCCGAAGTGGTACAAAATACAGCGTCCAGAGGTAGCGTGATAAGTGACCTCCCCGCAGAGGTCAACACCATCCTTATAGATATAAAAACCACCGACGGTATTTTGCAGTACCAAAGCCGTTTACCTGTAGCGACAGGGAGCGAGCTCATATCCCCTGATGCCCCCGAGCTTGATGTGTTTGTCGATGAGGCATCACAGGCCGGTTACATGGTTATAGGTAGGGTGTGGGCGTTTGAGGATCACACAGCGGCATTTTATCTCGATGGCGCACAGGTTATGTATGGCGAGACCGAATATACTTGGATAGACAACAGTGTCGATTTGGGCGGTCAGAGCTGGCTTAACCCATATTCCGATTTGGCACAGAGCTATATCAGCGATATCGTCAGCGAGGTCATGGATATGGGTGTGCAAGGTATTGTACTTGATGGCGTGCAGTTCCCCACAGGTGTGGGGCTGAATTTAGCCGGCTATGGCGAAACCGAGGATATCCCCCGCAGTGAGGTGCTTGGGGAATTTGCGGGTGAAATTTCACAGCTTGTACAGAGCCGTGAGGGCATAGGATGTTGGAATGCTTTCGAGGCCACCGAACTTATAAACCCCGATATCGATGAGCTGTACGGCCCCTACGGTGGCGATGTACAGGGCATTGCAGATGAGGGAGAGTTGTTTTTAAATGTTATGCCTGTGCAGCTTGGCATAGGCAGTGATGACATGCCCGCCCCTGTGACTACCCCCGGGATAACTGTGGCCCAGCTGCTTGAACGAGCGAATATACAGGGGGATACCTCCAGAGTTATGCCACTTTTGCAGGCCTACACCGATACAAATCTGGCCGCCGAGTTCAACACAACCTATGGCGCCGAGCAGGTCGCAGAACAGACCGAGGCCGCCCATGCATGGGGTGCTGTCAATGTCGCATATTATAACCCGGTGGGGACATACGTATTAGAGGGCAATTAGTAATGAGTAGTTAGTAATTAGCAATTAAGGTCAAGGACACCAAATTTACTAATTGTTCTTTTTGTTCTCTAATTATGACATTTTACACAGGGGGCTTTGCCCTCGGACAAAAGAGGTTGGGTTTTTTATGGTTTTTGCGGACTTGGCGTTTTTGTATTTGTTTTTGCCACTGAATTTACTGCTTTATTTTGCATCTAAGAATAATACTTGGCGCAATACAGTCTTGACGGCTTTCTCACTGTTCTTTTATGCGTGGGGAGAGCCTGTTTGGATTGTGTTGCTCCTTTTTTCTGCCACCATCGACTACCTGCACGGTCTTGGCATACTGCGTTTTGGGGGCACGCCCCTTGCCAAGTGGATGGTGGTATCGTCGCTTGTGCTCAACCTCGGACTACTGGCCGTCTTTAAGTACAGCGGTTTTTTTGTCGATACCCTCACCACACTCACAGGGATTACCCTCGATGTGCCCACTTTTTCTCTACCCATAGGCATATCATTTTATACATTCCAAACCATATCCTATGTAATAGATGCCTACCGAGGGCGGGTAAAACCCCAGCGTAGTTTCTCGAAATTTCTCATGTATGTGAGCATGTACCCCCAACTTGTGGCAGGTCCCATTGTGCGCTACGAGCAAATAGCCCTCGAGATCGAAAACCGCACCATAACTCTAAGCTCGTTTTCCAAAGGGATAAGCCGTTTTTGTGTGGGACTTTTCAAAAAAGTATTTGTGGCCAACCACGCAGGCCAACTGGCCGCCCTCTACCTCGATGGCGACTTTACCTCACTTTCCACCGCGGGGGCATGGTTTGGGCTGCTGCTCTTTACAATCCAGATTTATTACGACTTCTCGGGCTATTCGGATATGGCCATAGGGCTTGGGGGGATGTTTGGGTTTTCTTACCCCGAGAACTTCAATTACCCCTATATATCCCGCAGTGTGACCGAGTTCTGGCGACGGTGGCATATATCGCTGGGTAGCTTTTTTAGAGATTATGTTTATATCCCCCTCGGGGGCAATCGCCATATGTATCTCAGAAATTTGTTGGTCGTATGGTTTTTGACAGGTCTTTGGCATGGTGCATCTTGGAATTTTGTGCTGTGGGGACTGTTTTACGGCGTTATGATTATGATAGAGCGCAAGATGATTATGGGTGCTCTCGAAAGCTTGCCGGTGCTGTCCAACATATACACCATGTTTATGGTTATGATGGGCTGGGCGATATTTTACTTCACCGACCTTACACGCCTTGGTCAGTTTATGGGGATATTGTTCGGTGGAGGCAGTGCCGATGCCACCCTTGTGGGGGTAACACTGCTTAACAATCTGTTCTGGCTACTTTTGGCTGTGATGTTTTGTATGCCTATTTTGCCATGGGTGCAAAAAACACTGGACAAAAACCTGCCTGTCACACAACAGGGGGATACCTCGTGGCCACAGGTTGTGGCAAATGTCCTCATGCTACTTGTGGGTACGGCACTGCTTGTGGGGCAAAGTTACAATCCATTTTTGTACTTTAGGTTTTAACATAAAGGAGCAATATTTGTGAAACAGAAAAACAGCGCGGCACAAATAAATGTTTTGATATTTTGCGGCGTTTTGGCCTTGGTGGGGTTTTTGTCCTGCCTACTGCCAAAGCCCACATTTTCCGATATTGAAAAGCGGGAACTGGCAACACAGCCCGAGCTTACAGTGGGGAGCCTGTTTTCGGGGCAGTACACGGCCGATTTAGCGCTTTATTATGCCGATACATTCCCCGCAAGGGATATGCTGATAAGTATTGGGGATGCGGTGGATAATGCCCGCGGGGTGCGCCCCGATGAGATACGCATATATGAGAGCGCCCCCACCCCGACACAGCCCACACCGCCTGTGACAGAACAATCACAGCCCGAGCCACCCGCACAGGAGGAAACCCCTACCCCGACCGAGCCACAAGAGGAACAATCACAATCCCAGACAACCCCCACGCCCACCCAGCCTCAAACTCCCATGGATGAACTCACCCAAAACCATTTTGAAAACTTGGGCAATATCATAATATATCAAAACAGGGCGCTGAATTTATTCGGTAGCAGTGATGCCATGGCCGCCTCTTATGCCAATGTGATAAACAGCTATGCCGAGGAACTGCCCGAGGTACAAATATATAACATGGTGGTGCCGGTGTCATCCGAATTTTATATCCCCGAGCAGTACCGCCATCTAACGGGGGATCAAAAGGCCAATATAGATTATATATACGACCAACTTGACCCATCAATCAAGGGAGTGGATGCCTATGGTGCAATAGCCTCACATCTTGATGAATATGTATACTTTCGCACCGACCACCACTGGACCGCCTTGGGCGCATATTACGCATACGAGGAATTTTGTGCCGAGGCAGGATTTGAGCCTGTGCCATTGCAGGAGATGGAAAGGCGAACAATGGAGGGATTTTTGGGCAGCTTTTATGCCCAGACAGGCGATGTTGTGCTATCACAGAACCCCGATTATGTCGATTATTATATTGTCCCTACCGAGTATACAAGTGTTATGTATTTAAAGGATGCTCCCTTCAGCCCTATAGCACTTGACAGCGTATGGGGGGAATACGCACAGACGGTCAATGCCTATTCGGTGTTTTTACATGGCGATTATCCGCTGATGCATATAGAGACCGAGCACAAAAATGGCCGTCGGCTTGTGCTGGTCAAGGAGTCATATGGCAATGCCTTTGCGCCGTTTATGCTCTCGCATTTTGAGGAGATATTTGTGGTGGATCAGCGGTATTACCAGACGGCACTCGTGGCACTTATAGAGGAGGAGGGTGTGACCGATATCCTGTTCCTAAACAACGCTTTTGCGGCCAATACTCCTTATCATATTGAACGTATAAACGGGCTAAAATATCAAGTTTGGACTCCACCCCCACCCGAGGAGGATGAGGACGGCGACGAGGATGAGGATTAGTAGCATAAAAAAGCCCTGCCAAGGCGGACAAAATCGCTGTTTTGGCGGGGTGTTTTTGTCAAAAAGCGACAAGGTGTGCAATCATACAAAAATGTAAAGATAATGTTAAGTTATTTCAGCAGTCTAAAGCAGTGCGTTCCGAGTGGTAACACAGTATAATAGAGGGTGAAAACTACCCATCCAAAAACACATTGGGGAGGGGTGGCGCATGGGAGGAACAAGGCATGTTTAAGCGAGTTTTGGCGTTGGCACTCAACCCGTCATTGGACACCACACTATGGTTGGACAACCTGACACATGGTGAGGAAAATATGGTGATCGAGGAGTGTAGCGATGCAAGCGGAAAAGCGGTAAATTTGGCCAGAACATTTAAATATTACGATGTTCCAAGTAGCCTTATTATACTGCTTGGCGACCACAACAAACACGATTTCTTGCAGCAACTTGATAGGGAGAGCATTCAGTACAATGTGATTGCCATAGAGGGCAATACCCGTGAGAATTTAAGTATAGTTCAAAAAGATAAGAGCGTCACCCGTCTCATTCGCGGGGGATTTACAGTGCCATACGATCAAGTAGAGGAAACGGTCGAGGCGATGAAAGGTTGCGTGGACAGTGAGACGCTTGTTATGATATCGGGTGCATTGCCCAAAGGCATTTCCACCGGCATATTGCGCAATATTTGCAGGGAAGTTAAGGAAATGGGTGGACAGGTGGCACTGGATAGCCGTTCGGTCTCGAGCGAGGATATCTTGGCCATAAAACCGTGGATTATAAAGCCCAACAAGGCCGAGTTTGAAGACTTGGCAGGGCGCAAATTTGACAATATAGCCGATATGGCGGCCTATGCAAAGACGTTTATTGAGGGCGGTGTTGCAAATTGTCTTGTAAGTTTGGGCGCTGAAGGGCTTTTGTGTGTGACAAGTGAGGGGGCATTTTTGGCCTCTGCGCCATATGTTGAGGTGCGCTCTACAGTGGGTGCCGGCGACAACGCAATGGCAGGATTTGTCAAGAGCAAATTGGCGGGTGGCTCAACTGCCGGATCGCTGAAAACCGCCGCCGCCTTTGGCAGTGCGGCCTGTATGGAGGACGGAAGCCGTCCGCCCCACAAGCTGTCGGTCTGTAATCTTTTGGGACAGGTGGACATCACAGAGCTTTGAGAGGAAAAACATATGTCATATAAACAGGTAGAGGACTTTTTCAGGAGCAAGGGTTTTGAGCGAGAGATCATGCGTTTGGGGGAGAGTACCGCCACGGTTGATTTGGCGGCGGCTGCCCTCGGGGTGGCACCCGATGCCATAGCCAAAACGTTGGCGTTTGCACAGGGCGATAAATTTGCCGTCGTGGTGGCCAGTGGCAGAGCGAGGATAAACAACAAGCTATACAAGGAGCAGTTTGGTGTAAAGGCCGGTATGCTTTCGCCCGAGAAGACCTTAGAGGTCACGGGGCATGGTGTTGGTGGGGTTTGTCCGTTTGGGATACCCGAGGGGGTGGCTATATACCTTGATGCCTCACTGCGTGAGCACACCACGGTATACCCCGCCGCAGGCGAGCGGGATGCCTGCCTTAAAATGACACTTGACGAGCTTGAAAATCTTACAGGTGGCAAGTGGGTGGAGGTTTGCCAAAAACCCATCCCACAAAGCGAGTGAGTAGGGCAATTTATGCCTGAGAAAATATATAACGTAAAAATCAAGGGGGTTTTCCAATGAGTAAAGTCGTATTTTTTGATCTTGATGGAACAATTGTGGATGAAAGCAATGAGATTTGCCCCTCGGCCATACGCACTATAAGAGAGCTACGTGCAAATGGGCATAAAACCGCTGTGGCCACAGGTCGTGGAGGGTTTGAGATGGTGGACTTCATAAAGAAGTACGCCCTTGAGCTGTTTGACATCGTGCTTTATAACAATGGGGCGCAGTGTGAATATCAAAATGATGTATTGTTTCGCCATCCCCTAAATCCCACCGAGGTGGCGGCTATTATCCAGATTGCCCGCAAAAATGGCATAGAATACGGCGTGGGCAGTGAATATGAATGGCGTTTTAGCGTGGATTATCATCCTGCCATTGAACAGATAAGTGACGGTGGATTTCTTAAAATCAAGGATAGACTTGATCCCGATTATCACCTGGGACGCAATGTTTATTCGGGGCTACTGTTCGCCGATATGTCGGTGCTACCGCTATTTGAACCTGTGCTTATGGACTGCGAAATCGTGCAGGGGATACTCATAGGTGGCAAAATAAGCCCCCATATAGATTTTTGGAGCAAAAACATAACAAAGGCCGACGGTATCCGCAATGTACTTGACCTGCTTGGCTCTACCATTGAGGATTGTGTGGGTGTGGGTGACGGTTTTAACGATATCCAGATGCTACAGCAGGTGGGACTGGGTATTGCTATGGGTAACGCCCACCCCGATGTACAAAAACATGCCGACTTTGTCACAAAATCCATCGACCAAGACGGCGTGGAATATGCCATGCGCCACTTTGGACTCATAAAATAATAGGAGTATATCACTATGAATGCATTTGAATTTTACACACCCACAAAGGTCATTTTTGGCAAGGCTGTCGAGGAAAAGATCGGCGATGTCGTAAAGGAACATGGCGGTACAAAACTGCTTGTCCACTTTGGCGGCGGAAGTGTCATAAAATCGGGGCTCATGGACAGGGTTCGCACATCTCTAAAGCAGGCAGGTGTGGAGTTTGTCGAATTGGGCGGGGCTGTGCCCAATCCCCGCCTGTCCCTTGTGCGTGAAGGCATAGAGCTATGCCGTAAAGAGGGTGTGGACTTTATACTGGCTGTGGGTGGCGGTTCGGCCGTCGATTCGGCCAAGGCCATCGCCATCGGTGTGCCCTACGAGGGGGATGTGTGGGATTTCTTTAACCGCAAAGGTAGCCCCACCACTGCACTACCCCACGGTAATATAATCACACTGGCCGCCACAGGTAGTGAGATGAGCGCAAGCACAGTTATAACAAATGAGGACGGCTGGCTCAAAAGAGGACTGAATACGGTGTACAATCGCCCTGCGTTCACCCTGATGAACCCCGAGCTTCTTTACACCTTGCCCCCATACCAGACGGCTTGCGGTGTGGTGGATATCATGATGCACACTCTCGAGCGTTACCTTTCGCCGGGCGGTACAAATGAAGTGACCGACCAGATCGCCGAGGCCATACTGCGCACCACTATGCGCTTTGGCAAGGTCTGCATGGAAAAACCCGATGACTACGAGGCACGTTCCGAGGTGTTTTGGGCGGGAAGCCTTTCCCACAACACCATAACAGGCCTTGGCAGGGCGGGCGACTGGGCCACCCATCAGATAGAACATGAGCTGGGTGGTATGTTCGATGTGGCACACGGTGCGGGCTTGTCGGCCGTGTGGGGCGGATGGGCACGTTATGTCTACAAAGAGGATGTCATGCGCTTTGCCCGCTACGGGGTGAATGTATGGGGTCTGCCTATGAATTATGACAACCCCGAGCAGACCGCCATTGAGTCTATACGTGTCACCGAGGAGTATTTTTCCTCTCTCGATATGCCTATAACTTTGACCGAGCTTTTGGGTCGCCCCGCCACCGACAAGGAGATGCGGGATATGGCCGTGAGCTGTACCCACTTTGGCAAGCGCACGGTGGGTGGCATGAAAAAACTCGGCGAGCAAGAAATTTACGAAGTGTATAAAAATTCGCTATAATTACAAAATAAGCAGGGCGGCCAGCATATGAGAAAGCCTGGCATATATGGGTAGCAGTTCTCTTATTGGGAGTGGATTTTTGCCACGACCTATCTCGATGGTAAAGCCGGGGCGTCCTGTAGTTTGTATAAACCAATCCTTCATGCCACCGTGGCCGGCAGTACCCCCGGGGTCACAGACCTTGTAGCCTGAGCACCTTGAAAGCATCTCGGCCATGATTTTGGCACGGGAAGGGGTACGGGGGCCGTAGCGGTAATATATCTCCTCGCCTTGGGAGTGAAAGGTATAGAGCACGGCGGGAGCTATCTCGGTGCAAAGTCGCACGGCGGCCTTTGTTTCGGGTTGGCTGTGGGGGGACTCCCCGCCGTATTTGCCGGGGCCGGGATTTGATATGCCGGCCTGTCGTTCGAGCCGAATGACCTCCTCAAATCCTGCATCAAAGTTGTGATTGAGGTCGATGCCGGCAGCATTTGCTTGCCAAACACACCCCGGTGTCCACATAGTGCGCACTTGCGGGGCGAGATGTTTGGCACCTTTAGGGCCATGCAGTGCTATTTGTACGCCGTCGGGATTTAGGCAGGGTAAAATCACCACCCCCCGCTGTGCTAAACAGCGGGACAGGTCGGCGCCGCCAAATCCCATACCTCCCAGAAGATCTTCGGCAAAGCGCAACAGAAGTAGGACGGTGAGCCACTCGCTTCCATGTACACCTCCCACCAACAGGATGGGGGAGCGCATATTTCCAAGGCGAAGTGCAGGGATTTGTCGCCCACAAAGCGACTTTCCCGCCGAGAACACCCTGCCCGCACCGTAGTGGCGGGTAAAACTGTGCAGTAAAAAGGGTAGGCCGTCGCAGTTGGGCGGTTCATGTGAATATATATCAAATAACAAGGCGTTTTCCTCCCTCATAGGATACAATTAAATGGTATGATGGGAGGGCTTGTGTATATTATGGATATGCTGAGTTTTACCGATGTTTTGGGATAAAATTTATTGGATGGGAGCATAGTAATGCCGCATTTTGAGAAGAAAATCACGAGCGAGGATATATACAAAGGGCGTGTGATACGCCTGCAGGTCGATAAGGTGGAGCTCGAGGATGCATCACAGTCCACCCGTGAGGTTATTATTCATCCGGGCGGGGTGGCGGTTTTGGCCATAGATACGGATGACAGTGTGCTTATGGTGCGCCAGTTTCGCTATCCCATGGGGCAGGAGCTTTTGGAACTGCCGGCTGGTAAACTCGAATTTGGCGAGGATCCCCTCGAGTGTGGCAAAAGAGAGCTTGAGGAGGAGACCGGATTTTGTGCCAAGAATTATCGCCCATTGACCGGCCTATTCCCGGCCGCTGCCTACACAAGCGAGCGCATACACCTGTATCTCGCCACCGACCTTATGCAAAGCCGTCAGAATTTGGACGCACAGGAATTTTTGTCGGTTGAGCGCATAGCCTTTGATAAGCTGCTTAAAATGATACTGGATGGGGAAATACTCGACGCAAAGACCCAAACAGCCGTTATGCAGTATGCTTGTCTTAAAAACATGGGTAAGCTGTGAGAGGAAATAGGTTTTTAATTTGTTTTTTGTTCACACATTTTTATTGAAAGTGATATTTGTGTTGTGATAGAATACAAAGCATTATAGAGATTTTAGAAGGACAAGGAGAGTTACAATGAAAAAACTGATGTGTATTATGCTGATATTTATGTTGGTGCTGGCGGGATGCGGTAGCAGTGAAGAGGTCACACCCGATGCCGCCGAAAGTGCCTCTGAACAACCCGAGCCAATAAGCGTATCTATGAATGAAGCTGATATCGATGTAGCAATAGAACTTGTAAATAAGATAGATGCCACCTTTGTGGAGATGCAGCTCGACGAAAGCGTAACACAAGAGGAACTGGCGCAGTATAAGGCCGAGCTTGCAAAAACTCACAGCGACCGTACCATAGACGAAATGCTTGACCTGTTCTACGGCGAGGACAACCTCGAAAATGAGGAGCTTGTCATGCTCCCCGAAAGGTTTTACCCCACCATATATCACGAGGGTGTCGAGATAGACGGCGCACAACTCCGTGAAAGTGTATACGATGAGGAGCACAGCGACCTTAACAGTTTGGAACTGCGAGTGTTTATGTCGGTAAATCATGAGGAACTCGCAAGCTTCGAGCGCACCTATGTCTTTGAAGATGTGGACGGCGAGTGGATTTTTGGGGGCTACAGCGATAACACAATGGCCGAGGGGGCGGTATGCACCCCCACCATGCTCCCGCTGACCACCGAGAATAGCGAGCAGTCGGACAGCACCGACGATGCCGCTTAAATAATACGTATAATCCCCGATATCGACCACAACTGTGGAGATATCGGGGGTTTTGTACTTGAAATACTATGACAACATGATAAAATAGTAGACAGAGAGGGGGCGGTTATATGGAGAGCACACCGCAAAAACCTATAGGACGTTTTGCCCCCAGTCCAAGTGGGCGGATGCACCTTGGAAACATATTTTGTGCACTGCTTTGTTGGTTGTCGATAAGGAGTGGGCGGGGGGAACTTATTTTACGCATTGAGGATCTGGACATCCATCGGTGCACCCGCCAAAATGCCGATATGCTCATGGAAGATTTACAGTGGCTCGGGCTTGATTGGGATTATGGCCCAGGTATGGCACAGGACTTTGCCCCCTACTACCAAAGTGAGCGATATGAACACTATAAAAAGGCTGTGGAAAAGCTAAGCGATATGGGCAAGGTCTACCCCTGCTACTGCTCAAGAGCCGAGATACAGGCCGCCTCAGCACCCCACCTCAGCGATGGAAATGTGGTTTATGGGGGACAGTGCAGGGAACTCACCCTGGGGCAACAGGCCGAAAAGGCAAAACTTAAAACCCCCGCCTTGCGGATGCATATGCCCGATATAACTGTTGATTTCACCGATCGTGTCTACGGCCATATGGCCGAGAATCTTGCCTGTGAGTGTGGCGACATAATCCTACGGCGTGCCGATGGGGTGTATGCCTATCAGCTTGCCGTGGTGGCCGACGATATCGCCATGGGGGTGACCGAAGTGGTGCGGGGGAGGGATTTGCTTAGCTCGGTGGCACGGCAACAGTATTTGTGCCGACAACTTGGAGCCAAACCGCCAAGCTATGCCCACGTCCCTCTGCTCATAGCCCCTGACGGCAGGCGACTTTCCAAGCGGGAGGCCGATTTGGATATGGGGGAACTGCGCCATCGTCACCCCGACCCACAGGTGATTGTGGGGAGACTTGCATATATGTGCGGGATTATACCCGAGGATAAGCCCATGACACCGACGCAGTTATTACAGTTTTTCGACTGGGATAAACTACGCATTTATGATATAATGACCACAGGACGGCCATTATAATTATTTATATGTGCCTGCTAACGCAGATGCACGAATTGTATCACAAGTGATACAATGACCACAGGACGG